>JACQAD010000192.1 GCA_016195125.1 Magnetospirillum sp. | reverse complement strand
GCCGGCTCGATGCTGATCAACACGGTGATCCCGGCCCCCAAGCCCTCCATGCCGTCGCTCAACTGGGGCGGCAGCGGCAGCGCTCCGGCCCCCAGCCCGACCTATTCAATCCAGGCTCAGGGCAACCAGGGCCGATTGGGCCAGCCGATCCCGGTGATCTATGGCCGCCACCTGATCTATCCCGACCTCGCCTCCGAGCCCTACCAGGATTACGTCGGCGGCGAGCAGTACCTGTATCAGCTCCACGTCATCGGCCAGGGGGAGTATGCAGTCGAGCAGATCCGCATCGAGGACACCCCGATTTCCTCCTTCGAGGAGGTCCAGACCGAAACCGTTCCTCCCGGCAGCCGGGTCACCCTGTTCGAGCCGGACGTGGTCACCGCCGCCGAGGTGGCGGGCCAGGAACTGGTGGCTCCCAATCTGGTGCAGTCCGGTGATGATGGATATATCGGCCCGTTCACCGCCAACCCGGTCGATACCACGGCCGGAGCGCTGGGCATCGACGTGGTGATGCCCCGTGGCCTCTATTACGCCAATGACGGCGGCAGCCTCGATAGCCGCACCGTCCAGTGGCAGGTGGAGGCGCGGGCCATCGATGCCGAGGGTGGAGCCATTGGCGGCTGGGCGGTTCTGGCGCAGCCGTCGCATACCGCCGCCACCAACAGCACGCTCCGTCTGTCCTTCCGCTATTCGGTCAGTCCGGGCCGTTACGAGGTCCGGTTGCGCCGCCTGGACACCAAGGACACCGCCGAACGTGCCGGCCACGAAATCCGCTGGGGTGCTCTGCGTGCCTATTTGACCGGCCAGCCCGATTTCGGCTCCGTCACTCTGCTGGCGGTCAAGATGCGCGCCACCGACAATCTGAGCCAGCGCTCCTCGCGCATGATCAACGTCATCGCCACCCGCAAGCTGCCGGTATGGTCGGCGGCGGGCGGTTGGTCGGCGCCGCAGCCGACCCGCTCCATCGCCTGGGCCTTTGCTGATGCCTGCAAAGCCGAGTATGGGGCGAAGCTGGTCGACAGCCGCATCGACCTTAAGACGCTGGCCACCCTGGATGCCGTTTGGCAAGGACGTGGCGATTTCTTCGACGCGGTGTTCGACACCAGCATGACGGTGTGGGAAGCGCTGACCCGCATCGCCCGCTGCGGCCGCGCCGTACCCATCCAGCAGGGCGGCATCGTCCGCATCATCCGCGACGCGCCGCAGACCATGCCGGTGGCCATGTTCGGGCCGCGCAACATCGTCAAGGGCTCGTTCAAGATCAAATACGTCATGCCCGGCGACGACACCGCCGACGCGGTGACGGTGGAGTATTTCTCGTCGCGGACCTGGAAGCCCGACGAGACCACCGCCAAGCTGCCCGATAGCCAGGGCGACAACCCGGCCAAGGTCAATCTGTTCGGCTGCACCGCCAAGGACCACGCCCAGCGGGAAGGTCTCTACATCGCCGCCAACAACCGTTATCGCCGTCGCATGGTCACCTTCCGCACCGAGCTGGAGGGCATGATCCCGACCTACGGCGATCTCGTCGCCATCACCCACGACATGCCCCGCTGGGGCCAGGGCGGCGAGGTGATCGACTGGCGGGCCGAATCCGCCAAGCCGCCCTGGACTGGGGCGGTGCTGATGCTGTCCGAGCCGCTGACCTGGACCGGGGGCGCCAGCCATTTTCTGGCGCTGCGCCGCCGCGACGGCAGCCTTGCCGGGCCGTTCCGGGTCGAGCCGGTGGCCGATGCGCCCACCCTGGTGCGTCTCGCCGAGCCGCTGACCGTCACCCCTTATACCGGCGGCTCGGAGGAGCGGACCTACTTCTCCTTTGGCCCCGGCCAGGCTTGGGCGCAGACCGCCCGCATCCTCGCCATCCGTCCCCGCGCCGAGCAGGTGGAAATCACAGCCGTCGCCGAGGATGCGCGGGTGCATGTGAATTAGCCGCTTCCGTCATCACCGTTCCCACCAGCCGCCTTTGGGCGGCATTTTCATTGGAGGTTCCCCATGACCAAGGACGCTGTCGTGCCGCGTGGCATTCGCCTCAATAATCCCGGCAATATCAAGGAATCCCCCGGCGACAAGACTCAGTGGCAGGGCGAACGCGCCACCGATGACGATCCGGTGTTCGAGGAGTTTGTCAGCCCTGAAGCGGGCATTCGGGCGCTGACCCGCATTCTGTTCGGCTATCAACGCCGCTACGGCCTAAACACCGTGACGGGGATCATCACCCGTTGGGCGCCGGGCTGCGAGAACGACACCGGCTCCTATATCGCCCATGTCGCCTCCCGCCTAGGCGTGACGCCCGACCAGGCTATCGACCTGACCAAGGCCGACACCATGGTTGGATTGGTCGAAGCCATCATACGCCATGAAAACGGCCAGCAGCCCTACGCCAGAGAGGTGATCCTGGCCGGAATTGGCATGGGGCTGGGGAGCGCCTGGCCATGAACCTGCTCGATCTCCTCGGCGATGCCGCCGCCATCGCCGCCAATCCCATCGCTGGGCTGGCCAAGGTGGCGCTGGACGTGGCGCCGGAAATCGCCAGCCTTTTCGGCGACGATGCCGAGAAGGCGGTCGGCAAACTGGCCGACACCGTCCGCGCCATCACCGGCACCGACGATCCAGATAAGGCCCGCGAGGTGCTGGCCGACCCCAATCGGGTGTTCCAGCTTCGCTCCCAGGCTCAGGCCTTCGCCCATGCCGAACGCATGCAGCAGATGACCGGGGCCATCACCACGCTGACCGCCACCCTGGCCGAACGTCAGAACGCCCGTGCCCGCGACAGCGAGTTCATCAAGGCCGGCCGCAGCAACACCCGCGCCAACGTCCTGCTGGTCACTGCCGGACTTGGCATCGTCGGTGGTATCGGCTTCATGGTGTTCGGCCATGTCGACGGCAACACCGCCGTCGGTGGCTGCATCATCTCCGTTGTCACCCTGCTGGCGGGTAAGTTCGCCACCGCCTTCGACTTCGAGTTCGGCGGCTCGGCGGATTCCGAACAGACCCGCACCCTGCTGGCCCAGGCACCGCCAATCGGGAGGTAGCCGTACTTCTTATCCATTTGATGCGGCTGACCGGGGGAGTAATTCCCCGGTCAGCCGCTTTTGGTGTTTGTATTGGACTTGCCCCCCAAATCGGGGGATCAATCTCCGGGTGGTTTTGCTTGGATTTTGCCGGATTTCGGGGGCTAAAATGAACAAGGGCATCCTTGCCGCCTTGGTTGCCGCAATCCTGTTCGGCGGCAGCACTCCGTTCGCCAAGCTGCTGCTTGGCGGCATCGATCCCTGGCTGCTGGCGGGCATCCTGTATTTAGGCTCGGGGATCGGCCTCACCGCCGTCCACTTTGTGACCAAGGGTGAGCAATCCAGGCTCGGTATTGGGGAGTGGCCGTGGCTGGTCGGCGCCATTCTCTCGGGTGGCGTTGCCGGTCCGGTGCTGCTCATGTACGGATTGTCGGGTGCCTCCGCCGCCACCTCGTCGCTGCTGCTGAATGCCGAAGGGGTGCTCACCGCCGTGCTGGCCTGGGTGGTGTTCAAGGAGAATGCCGACCGCCGTATCGTGCTCGGTATGCTTGCCATCATGGTGGGGGCGGCGGTGCTGTCCTGGCCGACCGGCTCGGTCGAACCGTCCTGGCCGTCCCTTGCGGTTCTGGCCGCCTGCCTGTGCTGGGCCATCGACAACAACCTGACCCGCAAGGTGTCGCTGTCCGATCCGGTACAGATCGCCGCCATCAAGGGACTGAGCGCTGGCGTGACCAATGTGGTGCTGGCGGTTGCCATGGGGGCGCATAGTCCACCTGTTGCAACCGTAGCCGCTGCCGGTGCCATCGGCTTCCTCGGCTACGGCATCAGCCTCGTTGCCTTCGTGGTCGGGTTGCGGGAACTGGGAACCGCCAGGACCGGAGCCTACTTCTCCACCGCACCGTTCGTCGGGGCGATTGTCTCGGTGCTGCTGCTCGGGGAAACGATCAGCCTGCGTCTGGTTGCGGCGGCGGCGCTGATGGGCGTTGGCGTTTGGCTGCATCTGACCGAACGTCACGAGCATGATCACCAGCACAATGCCATGGAGCATGAACATGCCCATGAGCATGACGAACATCACCACCATCACGGAGACGAGCCGCTGGGGGCGCATGTACATCCTCACCGGCACGAGCCGATGATCCACCAGCACCCCCATTTTCCTGATGCCCACCACCGGCATGGGCATAGCTGAATGCTGTCCATTCCCACCTATGTTCTGGCCGCCTTCGCCGAGATCGGCGGCTGTTTCGCCTTCTGGGCGTGGCTGAGGCTGGGGAAGTCGATGGTCTGGCTCCTGCCCGGCATGGCGAGCCTTGCCGTATTCGCGTGGTTGTTGACCAGGGTCGAGACCGACTTTGCCGGACGCGCCTATGCCGCCTATGGCGGGGTCTACATCCTGGCTTCACTGGTATGGTTGTGGCTGGTCGAGGGCAATCGCCCCGACCGCTGGGATGTTCTCGGCGCGGCGATTTGCCTGACCGGCGCGGCCATCATCCTGTTCGCGCCCCGGTCATCCTGATTTCAGGGCGTCACGATGCCAGAGCGTCGATGATGCGGCATTCGGCGACGGTTCCGGCGCAACAGTGGGCCATCTCGCTTAGAGCGTCCCGCAACCGCCCCAACTCCTCGATCTTGCGCTCGACCTCAGCCAGATGCGCCGAGGCCAGCCGGTCGGCATCCTCGCAGGGCTGCTCGGGATGTTCGGCCAGACGCAACAGTGCCCGGATCGCCTCGATGCTGAAACCGAGATCGCGCCCTTTGCGGATGAAGGACAACCGCCGCAGATGGTCTTCGCCATACTGCCGATAACCGGCAGCCGTCCGTCCCGGTTCGGGCAGCAGGCCGATCTTCTCGTAGTAACGGATCGTCTCGATGTTGACACCGGCCCGTTCGCCGAGCCGTCCGATATTGAAGGTTCCCGTCGTCATGCGCCCTTGACCCTGTAGCCGCTCCAGACTTCAATCTTGGCGAACCAATACGGTTTGTCCAGCCTGACCGATGAAAAGAGACAGTTCCCCATGACAACCCTTCAGGCCCTGCTCATCGCGCTCATCCAGGGTGTCACCGAGCTTTTCCCGGTCAGCAGCCTGGGACACGCGGTCATCATCCCCGCCATCCTTGGCTGGGGCATCGACCAGCATGCGCCAGACTTCCTGCCCTTCCTTGTCGTCCTGCATCTCGGTACGGCCACCGCCCTGCTGATCTATTTCTGGCGGGAATGGATGGGAGTTTCCGCCGTTCTGCTCGGGCGAGGAACACCGGAGAACCGCCGCTTGGTCGTTCGCATCGTAGCGGCGACCCTTCCGGCGGTCGTGGTCGGCTTTCTGCTGGAGAAGGCGCTTCGCCATCTTTTCGGGGCACCGGGGGTGGCGGCGGCCTTCCTCGTCGCCAACGGCCTCATGCTGTTCTTCGGGGAACGTCTGCGGCGATCCAATACCGGCAAGCGGCTTGCCGATCTGAGCATCAAGGATGCCGTCCTGATCGGCGTCTGGCAGTGCGCCGCGTTGCTCCCAGGGATTTCCCGGTCAGGCGCGACCATGGTGGGCGGGATTCTGGTCGGCCTCCATCATGAAGATGCAGCCCATTTCTCCTTCCTGATCGCCCTGCCGATCATCGTCGGAGCCGGTGTCCTGGAAGTCCCCAAGCTGATCCATAGCGGCGCGATGAGCGAGTTGGGCGGCCTTGCGGTCGCGACCGGAATCGTCGCGGGAATCGCGGCTTACCTCAGCACCTGGGCTCTGATGCGTTATTTCCACCGGCATGACTTCCACGCGCTTAATCCCTTCGGCTGGTATTGCTGCGTGGCGGGCGGCGTCGCCCTGGTGACGTTGGCGCTCTGATTTTCGTCTTGACCCTGTAGCAGCCACAGGGTTCATCCTCTGGCGTCGAGGCGGTCGGCCCAGTCCGTTGGACCGCCTTCGGTGACATGAGGAGAGAGAGAATGGGCGCGGGTTGCTGCGGGCATCACTGCCACGATGACCAAGACAAGGATCATCACCACGAGGCCGAGGCCAAGCCGGTTCCGACCGGGCGGGGTGTCGCCTTCAAGGTGACCGGGCTGGACTGCGCCGAGGAAATCGCCCTCCTCAAGGCCGAGGTGGGGCCGCTGGTCGGCGGCGCCGACAACCTCGCCTTCGATGTCCTCAACGGCAAGATGATCGTGCTGTCCGAGGCCGCCACGTCCGAAGCCGTCATCCAGGCGGTGGCCCGGACGGGAATGACGGCGCGGCCCTGGTCGGCCACTGCCTCCACCTCGGATGAAGACGGTCGCCGCCGACGCCAAGCGCTTCTGACCGCCGCCAGCGGCGTGATGACCGGCATTGGTTTTGTCCTGGATACGTTGATCCAAAAGCCCGTGCCCGCTCATGCCGTCGAGGCGGTGGCGGTGGTGATCGGGCTGTGGTTCGTGCTGCCCAAGGCTTTGATGTCGATCCGACGGCTGCGCCCGGACATGAACCTGCTGATGACCGTGGCCGTTGTCGGCGCCATCGCCCTGGGCGATTGGCTGGAAGCCGCCTCGGTCTCGTTCCTGTTCGCCCTGTCGCTGGCGCTGGAAAACTGGAGCGCGGGCCGGGCACGCCGCGCCATCGCCGCGCTGATGGACCTTGCCCCGCCGACCGCACGGGTGAAATCTGCCGCTGGTGAGGTCGAGATGGCCCCCGAACAGGTGGCGGTAGGAGCGGTGTTCGTCGTTCGTCCGGGCGAGCGCATTCCGCTCGATGGCCGCATCCTGTCCGGCGAGAGCAGCGTCAACCAAGCGCCAATCACCGGGGAGAGCGTTCCGGTCTTCAAAGCCCCCGGTGCCGAGGTCTTCGCGGGCACCGTCAACGGCGACGGCGCATTGGACATCGAGAACACCAAACCCGCTCAGGACACCACCCTGGCCCATGTCGCCCGCATGGTCGAGGAGGCGCAGAGCCGCCGCTCGGCCACCGAACGCTGGGTTGATCGCTTCGCGGCGATCTACACGCCCATCGTCATGGGCATCGCCCTGGTCATCATGGCCGGGCCGCCTCTGCTGCTCGGAGCCGAGTGGGGCGAATGGATTTACCGCTCGCTGGTGCTGCTGGTAATCGCCTGTCCTTGCGCCCTGGTGATCTCCACCCCGGTCACCGTGGTTGCCTCCATGGCGGCGGCGGCGCGCAACGGCGTCCTGGTCAAGGGCGGCGAACACCTGGAGACCCCGGCCCGGCTGAAGGTCATCGCCTTCGACAAGACCGGCACCATCACCGAAGGACGCCCCAGCGTCGAAACGGTGGTTGCCTTGAACGGCCATAGTGAGGAAGACCTGCTGGCGCGGGCGGCGGCGCTGGAGGCCCGCAGCACCCATCCCATCGCCCAGGCGATCATCGCCTATGCCTTATCCAAGGGCGTCAGCCCGGTTCCCGCCGAAGGGGTGCAGTCGCTTCCCGGCAAGGGGGCCACCGGCACTTTCAATGGCCGCTCCTACTGGCTGGGCTCGCATCGCTATCTTGAGGAACGGGGCGGTGAAACCCCCGAGGTCCATGCCCTGGCCGAACGGCTGGAGGCGGGTGGCCAGTCGGTGGTGGTCATCGGCAGCGACGACCATGTTTGCGGGCTGATTGCCCTGTCCGACGCCGTGCGACCCGAAGCCGCCGCCGCCTTGTCCGGCTTGCGCCGGGCGGGGGTGGAAAAGCTGGTCATGCTGACCGGCGACAACCGCGCCACCGCCGAGCGCATCGCCGCCTTGGTCGGCCTCGACGAGGTGCGGGCAGAACTGCTGCCCGAGGACAAGCTGGCAGCCATCGGAGAACTGGTGGATCGCCATGGCACCGTCGCCATGGTCGGTGACGGAGTGAACGACGCCCCCGCCATGGCCAAGGCCAGCCTCGGCATCGCCATGGGCGCGGCAGGCACCGATACCGCTATCGAGACCGCCGATCTGGCGCTGATGTCGGACGACCTCGGCAAGCTGGCTTGGCTGGTGGACCATTCCCGCAGGATGCACGCGGTCCTTCGGCAGAACATCATCTTTGCCCTTGGGGTCAAGGCGGTATTCACCGTGCTGGCCTTCGCCGGAATCGCCACCCTGTGGGGGGCCATTGCCGCCGATATGGGAGCGTCGCTGTTGGTGGTGTTCAACGGGTTGCGGATGCTGGGAGGCAGAGAAGGAAGAGCATGATGAGTGTCCCGTCGAATTTGCGCTGGCTGTGTCTGTCTGTGGGTGTCGCCGGAGTTGATCTGGTGATGAAGAGGGCGATGGAAGGCATTCTCGCCGATAGCTCCATTCCTCTGTTGCCGATCCTAAGCCTATCGTTGGGCTACAACACCGGGGTTTCGTTCGGCATGTTCGCCGATCCAGGAGGCTGGCAACGCTGGCCGCTGGTGGTGCTTTCGGTGGTTATCGTCATGGGGCTGGTGGTTTGGCTCACGCGCTTGCCGTCGACGGGGGAGATTGCTTCAAAAATGGCGCTTGCTCTCATTGTCGGCGGTGCCGCCGGGAATGCGGCCGACCGGGCGGCCTTCGGTCATGTGACGGATTTCATCCTGCTTCACTGGCGATCCTGGTCATGGCCCACCTTCAACTTTGCGGACATTGCCATTAGCGCCGGTGCCGTTCTGCTTGTCGCAGTGAGCCGCCACCGCCAGCCGGATACCATCTCGGAGCAAAGGACAAATCCATGAAATGGGGGTAGTATTTCTACTCGATCTTCAACAGGAGGGTGCCATGTCGTATTGGAAACCGATCTCCTTGGCCGCCGTTGTTGTCGGCGTGATCGTCATGGGCGCGTTGGCGCAGTCTCAACCCCAGCAAGGTCAGCCTACGGGGCCATGGATGATGATGAACCATGGCATGATGGGACAGGGAATGATGATGGGGCCGGGTATGGGACACTGTGGCATGATGGGAACCGCGGGCAACGCGGCATCATCCCCTTTGACCGTTGATCAGGTGACGCAAAACATGACCCAATGGCTGGCGTGGCAAGGCAATCCGTGCCTCAAGCTCGGCACGGTGGCAGAACAGAAGGACGGAACCATCACCGCCGACATCACCACCCAGGATGGCTCGCTGGTGCAGAAGCTCGTTGTTGACCGCGCCAACGGTTGGATGCGACAGGCGCCGTGAGGCAATAGCGGAGCAGAACGACGCTATTCCCCCGTCGTACAGGGATAAGCCTTGCGGATGTAGATGATGAATGCCTGCGGAGCGCTGAGCCGGAAGAGATCGTCATTTCCTTGGCGATCCTGGCCTTCCAGCCATTTCAGCATGCCTTCCAGCAAGTCCTGGTCCTTGACACCGCCGGGCATGCAGACCAACCGCTCCTGATACATGGAAGCCATCACCCGGATGGTCTCGAAGATGGAAGCCGTGGCCGCCAGACACTTGGTGCCGTTGCTGACCACATGGATGTCCTCCTGGGTCAGTGGGCGCTTGCCCAGTTGTCCTTCGAGAACCACGAGCTTCTTGACCTCGCCACACAGCCCCAGCAGCCGTGACAGCGGCAAGGCGCGGGTGTTGGCCAGATGCTCCCGCGCCGGGGCGGTCGGCCGGTCCCCGATGGGACCGGCGGCCTGCTGCCGTGCCGAGGCCACTGTCGGCCAGGGCAGCAATAGCATGCAGACGACGACGGGGGCGACCAGACGAGTAATCATCACCACGTCCTCAGGCTATTTGTGTGGCACGGGAATAACGCGTGCAGCACGTCTTCTTACTTAGCAATGATGATGAATGACCGCTCTGGATGGTAGATTCCGACGAATTTATATTCGCCGGGCTCCAGCGGCCCGATAAACAGTCGTGTCGCCTTGCCACCCGGCAAAACCCTCTCATGATTGACCAGGAAGTTCAGCTTCTCGGTAGCATCGCCCTGGTTGTCGATCATGATGGACACTTTGGTCTCTGCTGGAATTTCGATCCGCTCCGGCAAGAATTTTTCCTTGCTCATAGTAAGATTATAGACGCCGATCTCATCCGCAAATGCGCTGGAGGCGGCCAGTATTAAGGCCATAACGGCCAGCGTCAGATGTTTCGTCATGCCGTTCATGCTATTCTCCATTCCACGGATTGCCCTATTGCTGAAGTCAAGAATTCCAGCCACAACTTTCGTCTCGCGACGGATACGGTCTTTATCTCAGGCCATGGGGTGCCTGTAATTCCAAAGCTCTCTGCTCGTTGCGCTTCCGCCATTCGGCGAGCCAACCGTAGAGCACGGGAAGCACAAGGAGGGTGAGCAGGGTCGAGGTTATGAGACCGCCGACGACAACCGTCGCCAACGGCTTCTGCACCTCCGAGCCGATACCGTTCGACAGCAGCAGGGGGATAAGGCCAAGGCTGGCCACCGTGGCCGTCATCAATACCGGACGCAGCCGCAGCATGGCACCTTCCACCACGGCCTCAGCCGCCGTTCGTCCTTCCCGGATGAGTTGGTCAAAATACGACACCATGACGACGCCGTTGAGCACCGCCACGCCAAAGAGCGCGATGAAGCCGACCGAAGACGGCACACTGAGAAACTGTCCCGAGACCCATAGAGCGAACACCCCGCCGATCAGGGCGAATGGGACATTCAGAATGATCAGTGCGGCATTCGCCATCGAACCGAACGAGAAATACAGCAGCAGGAAGATAAGCCCGAGGCAGACCGGCACGACGATCATCAGCGTGCGTTGCGCCCGTTGCTGGTTCTCGAATTGACCACCCCAGGTCACGACATAGCCCGGTGGCAGTTGGACCTTCTGTGCGACTGCCGCCTGGGCCTCGGCGACGAACCCGCCCATGTCGCGCCCTCGGACGTTGGCCTGGATAACCGTTCGCCGTTGCGCGTCTTCCCGATTGATACTGGGCGGCCCTTCCACGAGGCTGATGTCGGAAACCTGCGACAGCGGTACGCGCACACCGTCCTTGTTGACCACCCAAAGCTCACCGATCGCGGCCATGTCGGAGCGGAACGGCTCGGCCACCCGCAGATAGACCGCGAAGCGGCGCTGGCCGTCGAGCACATTGGTCACGGCTTCGCCGCCAATGGCGGTGGAGACCACGTCCATCACGTCCGCGACATTCAGGCCGTAGCGGGCAAGTTCGGCGCGGTTGGCTCGGACGACCAATTGCGCCTCGCCGCTGATCTGTTCGGCCTGAACATTGGCTGCACCGTCGATGGCCTTGACGATTTCCTCGATTTCCCGGCCCTTTTCTTCCAGAACCCGGAGGTCGCCGCCGAAAAGCTTGATTGCGATCTGAGCCTTGACCCCGGAAAGAAGCTCGTCGACCCGATTGGCGATGGGTTGGGAAATATTGATGGCCACACCGGGATATTCGGCCAACTCCTTGTTGATATTGGCGACGAGTTCTGCCCTGGACCCGGCGCTGGTCCATTCCGACTGGGGCTTCAGGCCGACCCAGATTTCATTGTTGTTGACCGCTTCGGGGTCTCCTCCTAATTCCGGGCGGCCGATCTGGCTGATGGCGGATGTGACGTCCGGATTGGACAGCAGACGGCGTTCCAGGCGGTGGGCGATCTTCAAGGATTCGGCCAAGGAAATGCTGGGGTTCATGGTAATGCGGACGCTTAGGGTGCCCTCGTCGAGTTCCGGTACGAATTCGGTGCCGAGCCGCGTGAGCAGAAATCCAGAAATGACGAGAGCCCCGGCGGCGTACCCGACGACAAGGACTCGCCGACGCAGCGCGAAGGCAAGGGCTGGCGTATAGGCCCGCCGGACGGCGCGCATGAGGAAGCTGTCCTCGTCACTTTGGTTGGGGCTCAGGGCAAGTGACGCCAGCACGGGCACGATGGTGAGGGCGACGACCAGCGACCCCAGCATCGCAAAGGCGATAACGAAGGCCATCGGGCTGAACAGCTTGCCCTCCACCCCTTGGAGGGTGAAAAGGGGCAGGAACACGACAATGATGATCAAGACGGCGAAGAAAACGGGATTCCCAACCTCGCGAGCGGCTTGCGCCACCCGCCATGGCAGCGATCTGTCGCGATAATGGGGTTCGGCCAGATGCCGAACGATATTCTCGACCATAACCAGCGAACCATCCACCATCATGCCGATGGCGATCGCCAATCCTCCCAGCGACTGGAGATTGGCCGATAATCCGGCCCATCGCATCATTATCACGGCGACGAGCATGGAGAGTGGAATGGAAACGAGGACGACCAGCGCCGACCGTATATTCCACAGAAAAAGAAAGAGGACGATCACGATCAGGATTGCCGCCTCGGCAAGAGCCTTCTGCACGGTGCCGACGGCCTTCAGGATCAGAGCGGACTGGTCATAGACCGGTTCGATCTTGACATCCGGCGGCAACGAAGCCTGAACCGAGGACAGCTTGGCGCGGATGCCCTGGATGACGGTATTCGTGTTGGCGCCCTTCAATTGCAGGACAACGCCCATCACGGCTTCACCGTTGCCGTTCATGGACACGGCGCCTTGGCGAATTTCGCTGCCGTATTCCACCTTGGCCACGTCGCGGACGAAGACCGGAGTACCATCGACCGATTTCAGGACGACACTCTCGATGTCGGCCAATCCCTCCGGGCCGCCGCTGACCAAGCCCTCACCGCGAACCGACAGTTGCTCCTGCGCCCCTTCGATGTACCATCCTCCGGCATTGGCATTGTTGGACTGAAGCGCCTTTTTGAGGTCGTCGAGCGTCAAGTCGTAGGACACGAGGCGATTGGGATCGACCTGAACCTGGTATTGTCGAACCGAACCGCCGAAGCTCAATACGTCGGTCACGCCTGGGACGGTGCGGAGCTGGAATTTCACCTGCCAATCGTTGATCTCGCGCAATTCCATCGCGCTGTGGGTGGGGCTGGTGAGAAGGTATTTGTAGACCTGCCCCAGGCCCGTGGTGATCGGCCCGAGCTCAGGGCTTCCAAGCTTGTTGGGGATACGCTCCTTGGCTGTCTGAAGCTTCTCCAGAACGAGCTGACGGGCAAAATAGGTATCAACGTTGTCCTCAAAGACCACCGTGACCACGGACAGCCCGGTCTTTGAAATTGACCGCACCTGGGTGACGCCGGGAATCCCGTTCATCACCGATTCCACGGGGAAAGTGACAAGCCGCTCCACCTCGGCGGCGGCCAGTCCGGGCGATTCCGTGTTGATCTGAACCTGGATGTTGGTCACATCCGGAAAAGCGTCGAGGTTCAGCCGGAATGTCGTCCAGATGCCGAACGCAAAGACGGCTAGGGCCGCCAATATGACCAGAAAACGCCGCTGTAAAGCGCGTTCAATTATCGTGTTAATCATGAAATGCGTTCTCCGGCGGCCTAGTCCTTGTCCACAAAGGCGCTTTTTTCGAGCTCGGACTTCAGGGCGAAGGCTCCGCTGGTGACCACACGCTCACCCGCCTCCAGTCCCTCTACGATCTCGACGGCCTGGGACGATGTCATGCCGATTTTTACCTCCCGGCGTTGGAATACGCCCTTGGCCGCCTCGACGAAGACGATCCGCTCCGCCTTTTGTCTCTGCACCGCCGAAACAGGGATTGTAACGGCCTCCACGCCCTTCGCCGCCACTTTTACCCGCGCAAAGCTGCCGGGCCTCAGCAGCCTCTCCTTGTTGTTCAGTTCGACACGGATCTTGAGGGTTCGCGTCTTTTCATCGAGAAGATCGGAGACCCAGGCGACCCGCCCTTCAAAGCGCCGATCCGAATAGGCCGACAAGGTGACCATGGCCGGAAGTCCAACCGCGACCTTGCCCATGTCGTTCTCATGCACGCTGGCGATGACCCAAACTTTGTCGAGGTTGGCGATACGGAACAGCACGGTCGCCTCAGAGACCTGATCGCCGACCGCCACGCGCTTCTCGATGAGGGTTCCGTCGAATGGGGCCACCACCGGGAGCCGCACCGAACCGGAACCCTGCCGGAGCGCACCGTTCTTTGCATTGGGGTCAAGACCGAGCAGCTTGAGCTTGCGTTCGGCCGTCCTGAACTCGATCTCGGCCTCGGCGGCTTCCTGTTTCGCTTGGAGATAGTCCTGTTCAGCGGAAATCTTCTTCTTCCACAACGTCTCTTCCCGACCGAACTGGGTCTGGGCCAAGGCCGCCCGCGAGCGTGACGCAAGGTATGCGGCCTCTGCTTCCGCGATCTGACTGCTCTCCACCACGGCAAGAGGCGCGTTGGCGCGCACCGCCTCGCCCAGACGGCCAGTGACTTCCCGAACCACTCCACTGGCACGCGGCTGAATCTCCACCATCCGGTCAAGATCAGGAGTCACCTCGCCGTTCAAGGCCAGTTCACTGGTAACCCGACCAACTGTTGCGGTCACGGTTTCAAGCTCGATCAGCTTGATCTGCTCGTCGTTCAGGCGAATTTCGCCGGGCACGGCGGCGTCCTCGGCAAGGGCCGGGCCAGAGACCGAAAACGTCCAGGCCAATGCCGTCATTACGGTGGAAAATAAAAGCTGTCGCCGCATCATTTCTCTCCTGCCCGAGCCTGGGTGGGTTGGGGGCTGGTCATCGACTGGCCGGTCAACCGCTCCATTTCGGCGCGGGCAATCTGGTACTCGGCCGTCGCATCCACCAGCCGCCCCTGTGCCTCGGTCAAGCTCCGCTGGGAATCCAGGACATCGATCAGGGCGAATTTGCCCTGGCGATAGCCTTCTCCAGCCCCATCGAAAGCGGTGGTGGCGGCGGGGAGAATGTCCCGGTTGAGCGAGTTCACCTCCTCGAAGGCCGAGGAAAGCTTCTCGAAGCCCATCTTCACCGCCGTTGTGATCCGCGCCTCGGCCGCTCTCTGCTCGGCACGGCCTTTCGCAAGGCGTTCCTGTGCGTCGAGGACGTTGCCACGGTTCAGCCCAAAGACCGGAATGGGGATACTGATGCCCGCGATGAACGCGTTCGATCGGTCTTCCCCGTAGCGGCGGACACCGGCGGAAAGTGTCGGGTCTGGAATATCCTTCGACCGTTCGACATTCACCTTCGCTTCCCGGCTGTCCACTTCGGTGGCCCAACGCGCCAAGTCGGGGTTCTGGGCCGCCAGAGAAAGCAACTCGGCCAATGGGCGCGGCGCGGACACCTCGGCGAGATTCCCGATGGCGCGATCGAAACTTGCGACCTTGCCGCCCCATTGCATGGCGAGGCGATCGCGCGCGGCGGTCACTTCACGCCGGGCACGATCGACCGAGACCGTAGCGTTCGCCAACGCGACCTGGGCACGGCGTTCCTCCAGGGGTGAGACCCGGCCAGCGCGCACGCGCTCGACCACGGTGGTATGAACCTGCCGATCAAGCGTCAGGATGCTTTCGGCCAGTTCCAGTTTCCGCTGGGCCGCGAGCAGGCCGATGAAGGCTCGGGTCGTCTCAAGCAGGGTGTCGAGCCGTTTGGTTTCGTAATCCCAGGCGGCAAGGCTCTCATCCAGCCGCGCCGCGCGAACCCTCTTTTCCCTCTTGGACCCAAGCTCGATGAGCTGGTTGAATGACAGCGTGGTCTGGGCACTATCAAAGCCGCGCCGCGTGTCTCGGCCACCGAAATCCTGAGCATCGACACCAAGAACCGGATTGGGGATGAAATCGGCCTGCATTGTCCGTGCTTCGGCCGCGCGGATGTCGAAGGAGAAGGCCGAGAGTTCCGGGCTGCCCACCAGCGCCAGAGCAAGGGCGCGCTGCAACGTGAGTTCGCCAACGGGGGCTTCGACGGAGTGCGACACAACGTTCTTGTCGTCAGAGGTGGAGCGCTCGGCCGTCTCCAGGGATGGCGGCATGACCAAATCGCGCCCGAGCGGCCTAGGTTGAGGCCTCGTCACGGGTGGCTCAGCCTCGCACGCGGCGAGAAGGACGGCAGATACCAGAGTACTCGCTCGCGCAAGTCGAGATATATGCCGCCAGTAGGGCTGCTTCTCAGGCATATTCATTAAATCCTCCAGATACACGACGCCATAAACCTTGACACAATAAGCATCAGTCTTGTTCGGTCGGGATGCTGAATCCTGTCATGCCCTCGCATAGCTCCTGCACACGGGACATATGCGCAATATTTTCCTTGCTGCGGAGATCCGTGTGATCCTCGATTTCCCTGCGGCATTTTTCGATCAGTTCCGTCCGCATCTTCAGTTCGATCGGGGTATTCCTTAGGATGGCGGGAAGTGCCGAGAGTTCGCGGCAAAGCGTTTTTAGATGGCTGGTTTCGCGGGTGGTGTTGGAATCCCTGTAGCGGTGCTGCGCGTTGATGGGTTGACGCGCGGCGGCTCTGTCTAAGTCCCATTCCGCCTCGGTGAGGCAGGTCCGCCGCAATATCTCGTGCCTCTCATCCGGGGTCTTGCCCTCGAGACGATTGGCCAGGGGCACTTTGGGCGTGTTGGCACAACCTGATAGCGCCACGGCAAACAGCACAATGATCAGAGTATTGGTACGCATGGAACGATCTCCGGGATCAAACGCAAGACGAACGCGTCCGCCACGAGGCAGACACGCAAAGACGTTCAGTTACCGGAGAAATTTCAGATCAGGAGAACGACCGTGCGGTGGGAGACCAGCCGTGGATCAAGCGATGGCCTATCCGTCGGAGCGGCGAAAGCAACGGTTGCCCTGAACAAAGGAGCGACGGTCCAAGGCATAGACAACACAGGCAAGGCCGCGTCGAGGCCAGCCGCACCCTGCTTCTTGGTGACGATGGGAGCGGCCTGAAGTAGCGGTATGTCGATACAGTCGGCTTCGACTACCTGACCGTAAGCAGGAACATCCTCTCCAGCGACCGCTACATGGTCCTTCCCTGCCTGGGCGGCCTCAACGGCCATATGGCCGCCGCCGAAGCAGAGCACGAACGCCCCGCCCGCGGGCCCCCCGAGCAAAATCATCAGCAGGCTGAGCAGCGCCGCCAGCTTCCGAACCGGTAGGGAGGACATCAAACGGGACACCGAGGCGATCCTTGCAGTTATCACCATCTGATTGGATAGCATGCAGGAAACGGGCTGGCAAATGAACGCATTTTAATGACAGTGGGGTGAAGTGAGCCTTTCTTGCATTCGGCGATGCTCCTCATAAAAGCGCCTCCGGCCCAATCCCCGGAGACATTACACCAATACCCGCGACACCGCCTCGACCGCCTTTATACCCTGGCCGAAGCGGGCCATGGCCTCGCGATTTGCCTTCAATTCGCCGTAGGGCAGGAACCGCACTTTAAGATCGCCGACACGGCTGAAGGCCGGGCGGGCCAGTTGGGCGCAGACCTCACCTTCACGGTCGTCGGGGGCAACCAGGAACAGGCCGTTGGGGGAATGCAAGTCGCTTCCGAGAGCGAGGTCGAGCAGACGGACAATACCGGAATAGATGGATGTGGTGTGCTCGACCTCAAAGGCGCCGACCACTTTGGGCGTCCCACGCTCCAGCCACAGCACGTCGATCAGGCGGATGGCATCGGCACCTGGGGCTTGGTCGATGGCCGGTGGCAGCACGGCAAGGCAGCCATCCGACAGCCGACCATTGGCAAAGGGCCGGTTGCGGTCGTTGGTGGCGACCCAGACGTCGAAGCCAAGCGAGCGGCCGAGGTCGCGCAGCCACGCCTGCACCTCGGTGTGGGTGAGATCGCTCTGGCGGGCGGCGGCCAGGATTTTTTCGGACTTGGCCCCTTCCGCCCGGACCTGGGCCAGATCGCTCTTCCAGGCATTGCGGGTGGTCTCGTCGTCGGCTAAGGGCGGCGGCGGATAACGCCCACTGCCGATGTCGAACAGGAAGCCGGCGACGGCGCCGAGATCATTGGACAGCAGATCCCGGTACTTGGCGTTGAGCGCCAGGATTCCGGCGCGCATGGCCAGGTATTCTTCCCACCGCCCCAGCTTGACCTTGGCCCCGGTCAGCGCGTTGTAACCGTTGACGATGGCGGTGTTGAACGGCGGGATGATGGTCGGGTGATGGAAGTAGAGCAGATTGGCCACCGCCGGCCCCAATC
>JACQAD010000191.1 GCA_016195125.1 Magnetospirillum sp. | reverse complement strand
CATCCGGCCGTCGATCAGGATTGCCGGAGGGATGGGGCTTGGCTATATAGGTAAACTATATTTCGATCTGACGATGGAGTTGAGTCATGCTGATCAAGCGCCTGCTGGGAGCCGCCGCCGGCTTCGCCCTTTCTCTGGCCGTGACGGCGGGAGCCCATGCCGAGGATGTGGTGGTGTTCGCCGCCGCCTCGCTGACCAATGCGCTCAACGAGATCAACGAGGGCTTCACCGCCAGGACCGGCAACAAGGTGGTGCCGTCCTACGCCGCCTCCTCGGCATTGGCCAAGCAGGTGGAGCAGGGTGGTCCGGGGCAGGTCTTCGCCTCGGCCGATTTGAGCTGGATGGATTATCTGGCCAGCAAGAAGCTGATCAGCCCCGATACCCGCTTCAACCTGCTGGGCAACACCCTGGTGCTGATCGCTCCCCTCGAGTCCAGGCAGGCCAAGATCGAACTGACCGCCAAGACCGACATCGCCGCCCTGGCCGGCGACGGACGCATCGCCACCGGCAACCCGGACGCCGTGCCGGTCGGACTCTATTTCAAGCAGGCCATGGAGCGGGCCGGGCAGTGGGGCAAGGTCGGCCCCAAGATCGCCGCCACGGATTCGGTGCGCGCCGCCCTGGCCTTCGTCGAGCGGGGTGAGGTGCCGCTGGGGGTGGTCTACGCCACCGACGCGGCGGTCAGCAAGAAGGTCAAGGTGGTCGGCGTGTTCCCTGACACCATGCATGATCCCATCATCTATCCTTTCGCGCTGATCGTCGGCAAGGAGAGCGCCGCCGCCAGGGCCTATCTCGACACGCTGCGCGCTCCCGAGGCCAAGGGCGTGTTCGCCAAGTACGGCTTCAAGGTCAACTGAGCCGGGGGCGGTGGTCTGCCTCGCATCCACGCCGGTGACGTGGCCCTGGGGCTCGATGTCCCGGCCAGGTCGGCGCAGGTGATGTCATCGGCCACGACT
This sequence comes from Magnetospirillum sp., assembly GCA_016195125.1. GTDB lineage: Bacteria > Pseudomonadota > Alphaproteobacteria > Rhodospirillales > Magnetospirillaceae > Phaeospirillum. Next base: position 16,813 of record JACQAD010000191.1, on the reverse strand, counting down.
GATGGCCGAAGCGGGTTGGCGAAGTCGGTGCGAGGGGCTATCTCTATTGGCGAGACTCGACGTGGAGGAACCGTTCCCGCCATGACCATGGCCGCCCTCATCCCGCTGAACCGAACCGTCTACGACCGCCTGATGGCGGCGTCCGGGCGGGTCGGAGACGAGGACCGCCATGTGCTCGCCTCGGTGATCGCCCTGGCTCTGGCGGAAGGAGAAAAGCCGCTGCCCGAGGCGGTGGGGCTGGAGGGCACGACCTTGGCCCGCCTGCTGGACGCGGCTTTTCCCGGGGCTTTCGCCCCCGGAGAATTGGCGCCGCCGGGGGGCGGCGCGGGCGAGGACGCCATCGAGGAGCCCGATTATCGGCAATTGCTGCTGGACGGCCGCGCCACCGGGGCCGAGATCGAGGACTGGCTGGCCAGCATCGTCGCCCGCCGTTCGCTGCGCCAGGCCGAGGGCGTTTATGTCTGCAAGTCGCCGGTCTGCGATGTTTGCCCCGATTTCGGCCATTGCTACGGGGGCGAAGATTGATGATCTCGAATGCCGATCGCGACCGCGTCCTGGCCGAGGACGTCTCTAACGGCAACCTGCCCACCCGCTTCCCGGATTTGGCCGGGCTTCCTGCGGCCAGCGGCGCCGACGTCAGGGTGAGCATCGGGCCGGACATGGGCCGATGAGCGTCATTCGCGCGGCGGAACCCCGCGACGCCGCCGCCATCGTCGGCCTGATCCGCCGTCTGGCCGCCTTCGAGCGCGCTCCCGGTACCATCGCCCTGACCGAGGGGACGGTGCGTCGCGACGCTTTCGGTCCCCACCGCCGTTTCCGCGTTCTGCTGGCCGAATTGGACGATGTTCCCTGTGGCCTCGTCACCCTGCTGGACAGCTATTCCAGCTGGGCCGGCGCCCCGGCCATGACCATCCACGACCTGTTCGTCGACGAGGCGGCGCGCGGCCGGGGGCTGGGCCGCCACCTGCTGGCCGAGGCGGCGCGGCTGGCCCTGGCGGAAGGATGCTGCCGGCTGGACGTCAACATGCTGGACTGGAACGAGCCGGGGCGACGCTTCTACCGCTCCTTGGGATTAGCCGCCCTGGACGGCTGGCTGCCTCATCGTCTTGATGGGGCCGGTCTGCAGGCCCTGAGCGTTCCGGCGGGTGCGAACGGCGGCTGAAACGGATCGCAACGTGCCAATCACCCCATCCCGATCCCTGATATTCTCGCTTTTCCGCTTTGGCCTGGGTCTTGCCGTTGTCCTTTTCGGCGACGGAGCGAGGTCGCCATGACCCACCACGCGATTTCCCCCGCCACCGCCTTCCACCTGTTCAAGTACGGCGAGGCGGCGGCGCTGATCCTGGTGCTGGTCGGGCTGATCAACCTGGCGGGGGGCAGGGCGAGCGCCCGCTTCCTTCACGCTTCGGGGCCATAGCATTCCGGGTGGTGGGGGCAGATCTCGCAGGAGGACGCCGTGCAGGTCCACACATTCTCCTCGTCGCACAGCAGCTTGTAGAAGAACTTCTTCCAGCGCATGTCACGGTCGTTCCTGGCCGCCAGGGGGGGGAAGTGGCGGGTGAGGATGCCGCTCAACTGGCCGCGTTCCTCCAGTCCCAGGCTCATCCACAGATGCTCGGGCTCCATGCAGGCCCGGGCGATCAGCCGGGCGAAGATCACCGGCCATATTCCCTTGCCCGAGGCGTGGTTGAGGAACAGCCGGCAGAGATCCTGCTCCTCTTGCTCCAGCAGCGAGCGGCTGAACCGGCCATAATCCGGGTCGGGGCTCTGGTCATGGCAGGGAATGCCTGTCCGGCTGCTTTCGGCGCTGTGGCGGCGCCAGCAGCCGGCCATGGGCCAGCCGGCTTCCTCGGCCGCCGGAAAGAAATGGGTGGTGACGGCTTGGATCTCTCCGGGCTCGAGGCCCAGGGCATGGCGGTAGGGAGCGTCCGGGCAGGCACAGCGGTGAGTCAGTATCCGGGCCAGGGCGTGGATGTCAGGATCGCGCGGCCGCACGCTGTAGCGCACCAGCCAGTCGCCACCCCAGTGTATGCCGCACAGGCAGATGGCCGCCACTGCTCCCCTCACGCTATATTAAAAATGATATTAATACGGGGGCGGCGACGGTGGTTTGATCTTCATCAATCCTCGGCGGCGGGATCCTCGTCGGCCTGTCCGCCGCATTTCGCCGTCCAGCCAGAATCAGGGGACAGCAGCGCCTCGAGCGCATCGATGTCCCCGGCGAACATGATCCTGGCCTTGGCCTCCACCGAGCGGTAGATGCCCAGAACGGCGCGGCCCGTCTCGGTCAGCGAGGCGCCACCGCCCCGCCTTCCGCCCATGACGCGTTCCACCAGCGGCTCGCGGAAATAGCGGTTGAGGCTGTCCACCAGCTTCCAGGCGTTGGGATAGGCCATGCCAATGACCCGCGCCGCCGCCGAAATGGAACCATGGCGGTCGATGGCCTCCAGCATCTGCATCTTGCCGGGGCCGAGCAGGGGCACGATGCGCACCTGCACGCGCAGATCGGGTTTGCCGGCCATTGATCCTCCCGTCGCTGGACAGGACTGGCGTACCCGTTTGCCTGTCTGGCGTCAACTTGCTGATTTTTGGCTATATTATCGCCCCTTACCACGGGTGGTGGCGCAATGACGGCGCCCCCATGACCAGGGCGGCCATCAGGACGGTGTCGGCTCCCAGCAGGATGACCGGCGTCGGTCCCAATTCGGACGTGGCCTTGAGCGAGGCTTTTCCCTCAGCGGCGGCCTCCGGCGGGACGGCCACCTGTTTGATTTGGCCACCGCTCAGCCGGTGGATGGCGAAGATGCAGTCCGGTGGCCGGGGGCATTCAAGTCTAGGGTGTTCAGCGCCTTATGTCGTCCGGGCTAGAAATTGAAGAACAGAAATCCGGCGACGGAGCCGACCGCCAAGGCGATCAGAGCGACCTGTTTCAAGCCGATGACCCCCAGGCGCCACATCAGGATGGCGGTGCCGACGATCATCGGGCTGATGACCAGCAACCCGATCTGCTTCTCGTTCATCTCGGCCTCGCCAGGGATTGCATCGCCTCGGCTCTACGGGTCGAGGCCACAGCCAATCTGGAACCATGCCAGGGATCTGGTCTTTCGTTATATTTACAGTTCATCATTTACATTCCCGCCAGTTGCTGGTTCGTATATAATCAAAAGGTATTCTAATATAGTAGTAGTCACTATGACAATACTGGATAAGGCGGGGCTGTTGACTGTATGCCTCTGAGTTGCTGGTGAGGGCGCGTCGGGTAAAAGCGACTGCTGCGTGTCAATTCTTTACCAAAGTCAACGAAGGTTCATGGGTGAGCATTTCTCACATTCTTACCTGTTGACCAACGTCAAAGCAAAAGACGCGCATTTGCCTAATCTGTTCACCCTGGCCTTCTCGTCGTGAGGAAGGCGACGGAACGGACCCGGCATGCAACGCCCCTCGCTGAGAAGCGCCCTCTTGATCAGTTTGCTGGTCGCCGGCATGGCGATGCAGTGGATGACCAATGCGGTCGCCAGGGGGGCCATTGCCATTTCGGGATTTTCCCTGGCGCAATCCTCGGACGGTCCCGCCGCCTTCATGGCGGATGTTGTCCAGTCGGTTTGTTCCACCGAATCGGGCAAGCTCGCCCAAGGCAATGTCCCGGACTGCTTTTGCCAATTCTGCGTTCCCGCCGTCCACCATTTCACGTCCAATCCCGGCGGGCAGCTGGCCCTGTCCCTGGCCGCGGTCCAGGATGCCGGGCCATGGGGCTATTCCCAGACCCTTCCGGTCTCCCGGCGCCTTCCCGGTGACGGTTTTTCCCGCGCTCCTCCGTTCCTCGCCTGAGTTGATTGCTCGCGAGTGTAACCGGATTTCCCTGCCGACCGCATCCTGAACGCCAATTCCTGGCGCGCTCGATCATGCCCGCTGCACGGAATCCAATCAAAGGAACGACGGATCATGAGATTGGAAGATTCCATGGCCTCCTCAGGCAAGGGAGCCCCACCACCGGGGCTTGATGTCTGGCCGCGGCGCCGACCCGAACGGATGGCGCTGGATCGGCTGGCCGAGATTTCGCCGTTCGATCGGCTTTCCCAAGACAGCCTGGACCGCCTGCTGAGTGGCGCCCAGGTTCTGCACGTCACCGAGACCACCGTCCTGTTCCCGGCTCAAGGGGTGGTCGAGGCCCTGCATGTCGTGGTTCGCGGCGATATCGTCCTCAATGGTCCCGACGGAGTCATCGTCGACGGTATCCGGGCTCCAGGCATCCTGGGGGCGGCGGATCTGTTCAACGGGCGGCACATCTTCGCGGCCGAGGCCATGACCGGGGCCATGGTGGTCCGCATCCCCCGCGCCGCCATGCTGGAGACATTGAAAGCCGACGGCGCCCTGGCGCATGCCTTTCTCGGTCTGGTCGCCGCCGCCAGCCAGATGCTGGCCAACGCCTTGATGGCCCAGCGCTGCCTTACCGGGGTGCAACGCTTGGCCGCCTTTCTGCTGGAACAAGCCGAGCAGGCCGGAGCGAAAACGTCGTTTGTTCTCGACATGCCCAAGAAGGCCATCGCCGGCCAATTGGGCATGAGTCCGGCTCATTTCGCCCGCTCCCTGACCCGCCTCGCCGAGGCGGGAGTGGAGCGCCGCAACCGCAACACCATCGTCCTCAACGATATTTCCGCCCTGCGCGGCCTGCTCGAGGGGGAACTCGGGGTGGCCACCCAGGACGGAGGTACGGCCCAGCATAAGCAACTGGCCGCTTACAGAACCTTCCGCAGTGTTTCGTAGTTATAGAACTGGAGGAGCGCAATGTCAGAAGTCTTAACCAAGGCAGCCGCAAGAAACATATTCTATGGCGGTACGGTCTTCTTCTTCGTCGTCTTCGTTGGATTGGTGGGGCATAGCGTCTCCACCGTCAACGAGATGTCCGCCACCCATCCCGTCACCCCGTCGGTGGCGGCGGGCAAGCATGTGTGGGAAAAGCACGCCTGCATCGACTGCCACACCATCATGGGTGAGGGCGCCTATTTCGCCCCCGAACTGGGCAATGTCTGGGTGCGCTATGGCGGCCGCGAGGACGCTGCGGCGGCCCGCGACGGCATCAAGAACTGGATTAAGAGCATGCCCACCGGGATCGAGGGGCGTCGCCAGATGCCGCACTTCGAGATCTCCGAGAAGGAGTTGGACGACCTCGTCGATTTCTTCAAGTGGACCAGCGAAGTCAACACCCAGAACTGGCCGCCCAAGGTTTCCGGCTAAAGCGGGGGAGGAAAAGACATGAAGTACGAATCACAAAAGGTCGCTCTCTACTATATCGCCGGAGCGTTGGCCCTGTTTGTTGCCCAGATCCTGTTCGGTCTGATCATCGGGACCATCGTGGTGGTGCCCAACACGCTGTCCGAGCTGTTGCCGTTCAATATCGCCCGCATGATCCACACCAACGCCCTGATCGTCTGGCTGTTGATGGGCTTTTTCGGCGCCTCTTACTATCTGATCCCGGAAGAGGCGGAAACCGAGCTGTACAGCCCCAAGCTGGCCATCGTCCAGTTCTGGCTGTTCCTGTTCGGGGCCGCCGCCGCTGTGGTCGGCTATCTGTTCCATATCCATGAGGGGCGCGAGTTCCTGGAACAGCCGCTGTGGATCAAGCTGGCCATCGTCGTCGTGGCGCTGATGTTCCTGTTCAACATCTCCATGACGGTGCTGAAGGGCCGCAAGACCGCCATCACCAACGTCCTGCTGCTGGGCCTGTGGGGCATCGCCATCTTCTTCCTGTTCTCGCTCTACAACCCGGCCAACCTGATCCTGGACAAGATGTTCTGGTGGTGGGTCGTCCATCTGTGGGTCGAAGGCGTGTGGGAATTGGTGATGGCCTCCATCCTGGCCTTCCTGATGATCAAGCTGACCGGCGTCGACCGCGAAGTGGTCGAGAAGTGGCTGTACGTCATCATCGGCCTGGCTCTGTTCTCGGGCATCCTGGGGACCGGCCACCATTACTACTGGATCGGCACCCCCGGTTACTGGCAGTGGATCGGCTCGGTGTTCTCGACTCTGGAAGTGGCGCCGTTCTTCGCCATGGTGGTCTTCACCTTCATGATGGTGTGGAAGGGTGGCCGCAACCATCCCAACAAGGCCGCCCTGCTGTGGTCGCTGGGCTGCTCGGTATTCGCCTTCTTTGGCGCCGGTGTCTGGGGCTTCCTCCATACCCTGGCTCCGGTCAATTACATCACCCACGGCACCCAGGTGACGGCGGCGCACGGCCATCTGGCCTTCTACGGCGCCTATGTCATGGTCAATCTGGCCATGTTCACCTATGCCATGCCCAACCTGCTCAAGCGTGAGCCCTACAACCAGATGCTCAACATGTGGGGCTTCTGGATCACTTCGTCGGGCGTGACCTTCATGACCTTCGCCCTGACCTTCGCCGGAGTGGTGCAGAGCCATCTCCAGCGGGTGATGGGCCTGGGCTTCATGGAGGTGCAGGAGCAGTTGGGCCTGTTCTACTGGATGCGTCTTGGCGCGGGTGTGGTCACCTTCGTCGGCGTCGTCCTGATCGTGTGGTCGCTGGCCGTTCCGGGCAGCGCCAGGCAGGCCGGGCGCGTCGCCGCCCAGCCTGCCGAGTAAAAATGAGGGGAGGGGCGGCCGGCCAGCGAGGTTGGCCGCCCCATTTTTCCGTGGAGTCATGCATGTCCGAGCCCTTGCCCTTCTACCTGCCGCAAGGCAATGAATGCGGTCTGTTCGAACTGGCCTGGCGGCATCGCCTGCCCTTGCTGCTGAAAGGCCCGACCGGCTGCGGCAAGACCCGCTTCGTGGCCCATATGGCGGCCAGGCTGGGGCGCTCGCTGTTCACCGTATCCTGCCATGACGACCTCACCGCCGCCGACCTGACCGGGCGTTACCTGCTCAAGGGCGGCGATACGGTCTGGGCCGATGGGCCGTTGACCAGCGCCGTGCGCACCGGCGGCATCTGTTATCTCGACGAGGTGGTGGAAGCCAGGAAGGACGTGACCGTGGTGCTGCATCCCTTGACCGACGACCGCCGCATCCTGCCCCTGGAGCGCACCGGCGAGATGCTCAGCGCCCCCCCCGAATTCATGCTGGTGGCGTCCTACAATCCCGGCTACCAGAATGTCTTGAAGCAGCTGAAGCCGTCCACCCGCCAGCGCTTCGTCGCCATCGAATTCGATTTCCCCGCCCCTGAGCTGGAGCGCAAGGTGGTGGCCGAGGAATCCGGCCTGGAGGAAGGCCGGGTGCAGCCGCTGATCCTGCTGGCCCAACGGCTTCGCGCCCTGAAGGGCCATGATCTGGAGGAAGGCGTCTCCACCCGCCTGCTGGTCTATTGCGCCACCCTGATGGCCGCCGGCTTGGGCATCCGCGAGGCCGTCCAGGTCACCATGATCGAGCCTCTGTCCGACGACCCGGAGGTCAAGGCCGGGCTGGAAGAGGTGGCCCGGGCGATCTTCGGATGAGCTGGCTGTCCTTCCTGGAACTGGAGGAGCGGGTCGGAACCCTCTGGCATCGTTGGGTGGGCGAGAAGGCCACATGGCCGTCCCACCCCGAGGCGGCGGTGAGTCTGGACTCGGTGCGTCCGCGTCTGGCGGTGTTCTTTCGCGGCCTGGGCGGTGATCGCGGAATCCAGATCGCCGCGGCGGCGGCACGAGAATCCGGCCATCGCCTCAGCTTCAAGCAGCGCATCGGCATGGAGGCCGAGCGGCTGGTCACCGCCAGAAGGGACGAATCCAGTCTGTCACTGCCGCCGGTCATCTCCCTGTTTGCCGATGCCGCGCTGAACCGCGACCTATATTTTTGGCTGGCCGCCTATTTCACGGTGCTGGAACCGGTGGCCCTGCCGCCCGAGCCCCTGCAAGCCGATCTGGCCCGCATCCAGATGGCGCGGCGGGCGACTCAGGCTGCCCTCGAGCGCTTTCCTGGCCTGATCGAACGGCATCGCAGCCTGTGCGCCGCCTTGCTGGAGGCCCGGCCCAAGCGCAGCCTGTCCGGTGCCGAAGCCAGGATCGAGGCCCAGGTCGTCGCCGTGCTGACCGATTCCGCCGCGCCGCTGCCGGAATTGCGGGGCAAGGCATCCCTCGATTATTGCCCGTTCCTGCCGGTGCCGCTATGGGGCGAGGTGCTGCCCGCAGCCTTCGCCACCCTGGCCCGTGAGGCGGACGAGCCCCAACCGGGCGGCAAGGAGGACGAGTCCGAAGAGGACGAGACCAGGCGCCAGGCCGAGCGCCGCGACGAGGACAACGCCGATCGCAAGGATTCGCTGATCCTCAATCGCTTCGAGAAGATCCTGGCCATGGCCGACATGGTCAATGTCAACCGTGCCTCCGACGATACCGACGAGGAGGAGGCCAGGAAGGCCGCCGAGGACATGGATTCCATCACCCTGGCCCAGCATTCCCGCAAGGCGGCGACCAAGCTGAAATTCGATCTGGATCTGCCGCCATCGGCCACCGATACCAGTCGCCTGACCGGCACCTTCCTGCTGCCCGAGTGGGATTACCGCATCCAGAACCATCATGCGGATCATTGTTCGGTGCTGGTGGGGCCGGCCTCGGAGGAGGGCGAGGAATGGGTGCCCGATGCCGATGCCAAGCGCCGTATCCGCGCGGTCAGGCGTCAGTTCGAGGCGCTGCGCACCCGGCCCATGCTGCTGCGCGCCCAACAGGACGGCCAGGATCTCGACATGGATGCCCTGGTCCGCGCCCGCTGCGATCTGCGGGCCAGCGGCAACGGCACCGACCGGGTCTGGCAGCAGCACCGCGCCCAGGACCGCGACCTGGCGGTGATGGTGCTGGTGGATGCCTCGCTGTCGTCGGATGCCTGGATCGACAACCGCCGGGTTCTCGATGTGGAGAAGGAGGCCCTGGCGGTGCTCGGCCATGGTCTGGCGGCCTGCGGCGATCCCTTCGCGGTGGCCACCTTCACGTCGCGCAAACGCGATTGGGTCAAGGTCGATCTGGTCAAGGACTTCACCGAACCCTTCGCCGACAAGGCCATGCGGCGCATCGGCGCCATCCGTCCCGGCTATTACACCCGCATCGGCGCCGCCATCCGTTACGCCGCCGGGCGGCTGGAGGAGCGGCCCGAGCGTCATCGCCTGCTGCTGGTGCTGACCGACGGCAAGCCCAATGACGTGGATCATTACGAAGGCCGCTACGGAATCGAGGATACCAGGAAGTCGGTGCTGGAAGCCCGGGCCAAGGGGCTGGCGGTGTTCGGCATCACCATCGACCGCAAGGCCCAGGGCTATTTCCCCCATCTGTTCGGGCGCGGCCATTACGCCATCGTCGGGCATCTCGCTCATCTCTCGGCGGCAATGCCCAAGATTTACCGGCAGTTGGCGGCATGAGCGATTTGGAAACCGGCTCCGCCGATTGGGGCATCCTGTCGGATCTGCCCGGCAATCCCCTGATGTGGGTGCTGATCCTGGGTGAGTTGCTGGTGTTCGGGGCCTTGTTCGTCGGCTTCGCCGTGGTGCGGCTGCTGCATCCCGAGATGGTCCTCGGCGGTCAGGCCAGCCTCAGCATCCCCTTGGGCGGCGCCAATACCCTGATCCTGGTGACCAGCGGCTATCTGGCGGCGCGCGCCGTTCAGGCCCGATCGGCCGCGAAAGTCTCGGCTTCGCGCTGGTGGCTGGCGGGCGCGGCGGCGCTGGGCGCCTGCTTTCTGGTCATCAAGGGCTTCGAATACACCGACAAGGCCGCCCGGGGCTTCGGCATCGAAACCAACGGCTTCTGGACCCTGTTCTACCTGATGACCGGCTTTCATGCCGCCCATGTGGTGATGGGGATCATCGTGCTGGGCATTGTCGGCTGGAAGAATTCGGTGGAGAATCTAGAGACCGGCGCAGCCTTCTGGCATATGGTCGACCTGATCTGGCTGATCCTGTTTCCCCTGGTGTATCTGCTGCGATGACCGACGAAGAATCCCCCCTCCGGGGCCGCAATCTGCTGCGCGCCTGGGCCATCCTCGCCAGCCTGACCGCTCTTTCGGTCGGCGCGGCCCTGATCGGCGGGACCGGCCAGCGATCCAGCCTGATCGCCGTGGCGGTGGCGCTGATCGCCAGTTTCATCAAGGCCCGCCAGGTGCTGGACCATTTCCTCGACCTGCGCCGGGCCGGCTGGGGCTGGCGGGGGTTGTTCAATGCCCTGCTGCTGCTGATCCTTGGGCTATGCTTCGCCCTTTATCTGGCGGCGGTGCTGCAAGCTCCTCACTGAACCCGTCATGGTCGGATCGGCCCGGCGGCGTCCGGGCGATGCCTATTTCTCCGGTCCGGCGAACAAGGTCTCGGTGCGGACCTCGCGGCCGGGGGCCGACAGGACGAAGGTGACCGGCATGGATTTCGACGCCACCTTGGCCGCCGGTGCGGTGACGTAAAGGCGGAAGCTGCCCACGGAATCGCGGCTCACCTGCATTTCGGCCGATGTCGCACCGCTTTCACCGCCGACCACGTCGATGGTGGCGCCTTCCAGCCCGGACAGATTGAGAGTGAAGGTCCGATCCTCGGCCTTCATGTTCAGCACCTTGTAGACATAGCCGTTGCGGATGCTGCCGTCGGACATCTGGACGAACAACGGCGCGCGCTCGTGCAGGATGTTGACGTCCACATCGGGCCGCGTCGTTAAACGGAACAGCATCACCGAAGACACCACGGCCAGGATGCCGCCATAGACCAGGGTGCGCGGGCGGAGGATGCGAAAGCCGGTTTGACGGTTTTCACCCCTGGCGGCCAGATTGGCGGCGGAATCATAGGAGACCAGACCTCTCGGCAGGCCGAAACGATCCATGACCTGATTGCAGGCATCGATGCACAATCCGCAGCCGATGCAGGCCAAATGATTGCCATTTCGGATGTCGATGCCGGTGGGACAGGCCTGGACGCAGGCCAGACAATCGACGCAATGGCCGCGATCGCTGAAATCGCGATTGGCGGGGGCGGGGGCGCGGGCCTCGCCACGCCAGGCCTCGTAGGAGATGATCAGCGAATGCTCGTCGAACATGGCCGACTGGAAGCGGGCATAGGGGCACATATAAATGCATACCTGCTCGCGGGCATAGCCGGCCAGCAGGAAGCACATGCCGCCCACCACGGCGATGGCGCCATAGGTGGCGGGGCTGGCCTCGCCGGTGAAGATCTCGGTCAGGGTCTCGAAAGCGTCGCCGAAATAAAGGGTGAAGCCGATGCCGCAGGCCGCCGCGATGCCGGCCCAGATGAGATTGACCAGGGCCTTCTTGCCCAACTTGGCGGGGCTCATGGGGGCACGGTCGAAGGCGAGGCGCTGGTTGCGCTCGCCGATCACCAGCCGCTCGACGGCCACGAACAGGTCGGTATAGACCGTCTGCCAGCACAAAAAGCCGCACCAGATCCGCCCGGCCAGCGAGGTCATCAGGAACAGGGAAATGGCGGCGATGAACAGCATGCCGGTCAGGTAGTAGATTTCCTGCGGCCAGATCTCGATGAAGAAGAAATAGGCTCGCCGTCCGGCCATATCGGCCAGGATAGCCTGACTGGGGGCGCCCGGCCCCCGGTCCCAGCGAATGAACGGCGCCAGATGCCAATAGGCCAGCAGCACCACGCTCGCCCACCATTTCAGCGACCGGAACGTCCCCTTGACGCCACGCGGATGAATCTTCTGGGACGTGGCATAAGCCGCGCTGGAGGGGCAGCTGGGAGCGGGAGAGGGGGTCTTGCCGATGATCGCCATGGAGAGTCTGTTCCTAGAACTTCTTGATCAGCAGGTAGGCCAGCAGACCGATGGTAATGGCCAGGACCGAGGCCAAGCCGCCCAGGGCCAGATAGGCGTCAGTATCGAGATGCATGGCGGACCTCCCTTGCAGTGAAGGCTGCACACTAGGAGGCCGGGAGCGACCGGCGCATTGACAATTCGCAGACCAAGCTTGGAATTCGACGAAGAAAAATGAAACGCCGCCGGGCGCTTGGGGCGGCCGGCGGCGTCTTCAGAACCGGTGCGGCCGGTTCAGCCGCACTTGCAGGTCTTGATGCCGAAGGGCAGATAAGCCGGGCACCAGCCGATGGCGGCGGTGGCCAGGGGCACCACGCCGATCCAGCCCCAAACGCCGATCACGCCGGCGACGGTCAGGCCGATCAGGACCACACCCACGATGATCCGCAGGATACGGTCGATACCGCCAACATTCTTGTTCATGTCGTGCACTCCTCGAAGAAACCGGAAATCCGAACGTGGAGGCAGACTAAGCCGGATGAAGCGGCCGGTAAGTGACCTAGTCACATAAGGGGATTCAGGGCCTGGCGAGGCTTTCCAGGGCGGCGGCATCGGCGATGCCCACCAATCCGCGCCCCAGCCGGACCCAGCCCCGGCGCTCGAAATCCTTGAGCTGGCGGCTGATGACCTCGCGGGCGCTGCCCAGTTCCACCGCCAGATCCTGATGGGTGGCGCCGATCTCGCCGCTGCCCTTGGCGCGGGCCAGCAGACAGGCAGCCAGGCGCTGGTCGATGCGGCCGAAGGCCACCTCCTCGATCAGCATCAGGAGGCTGGAGATGCGGCTGCCATAGGCCTTGAAGACGAAGTCACGGAAGGCGGCGGATTGGGAGAGCAATTCCCGAAAGCCGGAATCGGGCAGGATGCGGGCTTCGATATCGGTCTCGGCGATGCCTTCGGCGTCATAATCGATTCCGCTCATCAGACAGGCGGTGGTGACGATGCAGGTCTCGCCCGGTTCGACCCGGTACAGAACGATTTCACGCCCGGATTCGCCGACTTTCTGTACCCGCACCTGACCGTCCAGCAGGATCAGATAGGCTTGGCACGGGCTGCCCTCGCCGAACACCCGCGTACCGGCGGGCAGGGTGGCGGCACGGGTCAGAACCCGCAAGCGGGCGCGGGTGGGCTCATCCAGCCCGGCCAGGGCCGGAACCAGCCTGATCCAATCCTCGGAGGCGGGAGGGAGCATAAACTCAGCCGCCCAAGGCGGTCTTTATCCGGGCCACTTGATCCGGGGAGTAGAAGCTGCACACGCCGCGCTTGGCGGCGGGCTCCAGCCCCAGTTCCTTGATGGCCTTCTTGACCTTGCCGTCGGACACGGCCAATGCCTTGGCGATATTGCCGGGGCTCAAATTCTCGTCGGCCATGCTCGTTCTCCCCCAATGCGGATGATCGAGCAGATGATGCGAGAAATACAGGCCGGAGTCGATAGGGGGCTAGGTGACAGAACCGGCACCAGCGGCGAGCTGGTTCCAGTACTCTAACCAATCCACATTCGTGGGCGGCGGCGCAATGACCGCCGGCGTTTGCCCATCCAAGCTGACGGGGGTATTGGCCAGCGCGGAGTGAATTAATTTAGCGACTTTATGCATATGCGTAAGCTCCTTCGATTTTTTGATGGCAACGTATGACCCCAAGAAAATTGCCATTCCCCAAAGAGCTGACTCTTGCCCTTTGGGGGTCGGGATGGAATTTACGACAAAAAATTTCCAGCGACTGAAAATTCCAGGAACGTGGAGGCGGAAAAGATCCTTTTTTACAACCTGATCTATTCCGAGCGGGATGGAATTAGCGAAGTCGCGGAGTAAGCCAACTGTTAGCGTCTGCTCAATTACCGGCTTTCCGTTCGGATCAACCAGTATTAATGCCGCCTGTAAGCGATCATATAACCGTTGTGCTCCGGCATCGTTGAGCATGGTTCGCGCTTTCAGTGCATGCTGCGATAAAGGGCGCGGGTATGAGTCGCCGCTCCGATGCCGACATGGGCCACGATATCATCGATCCTGGACAGGAGGATATCACGTGCGGCCACTTGGAGGTCATGAAGGTTGGCCAGGCTGAAGTAATTGTTGATCAAGCCTTCCAGTCTCTGGCTGGTATGGGCGCAAACCTCATCGTAGCTATGCTCATCGGACTCCGAATTCAATTCGCGTTCGATTTCGATCAAGAGGTCGCGGTAGGCCAGGGCAAAGGCATGAACGGTGGCGACCCGCAGGTTCTTGGTGATCTTGCGGACCTCGCCGAAATCCTTGGCGAAGGCCTCGGAGATCTTTTCCGTGACGAAGTAGCCACCGACTTCCACCTGCAAATGTTCGACATCATGAATGATGCTGGCGAATCTCTTGATGACTTCCAAATTGGAAATACCATTGTTGTCCGACGTGTCTCGACCTCCGGGGACTTTTGGGGTTGTCGTCTTGGCTAGTGGGTTGCGCTTCATGGTTTCCCTCAATTCTTATGAAGGTTTTTGCAAATTTCGGAAAGGTATACGCTGGATCGTTCCAGTTCGTCACCGCATTGCAGCGGTGTCGGGCAGCATTCTCGTCCGCACATACTGTAGAGTTTCTCGCTCACGGTACCACTTCTCATGGCGCTGTAGAGAGAGGTCTTGTGCCGTGATGATCCAAAAATCACCCGGACGTCATAATCGTCATTCGCTTCGATCATCTCAGCCAACTTGTTCTGGGTATCGAGAGAGGTTCGAAACGCTCCCAGCAACAGCAACGTACTGCCCGTGGCCGAGGCAAACATGGAATCCGGCCCGCAGGTATTCTTGTCCCAGACATGAACGCTTGGATTGCGACCCGCATTATAGAGGGTCAGGGTGGTTGTCCGTCGCTTGCCGAACAGCGCCTCCAGGAGGTCTGGGCGCTCCAAGCTCTTGGAATCAAGGCAGTTCCACGTGGTCATTTCCTTGCCGTTTCGATCCGACATTTGATGGATGCGAAGGGCAACCGAGCGGCAGGCACCATGAAACTTCCGCCCTTGACCAAAATTTTCCGCCTTCATCATCAGCAGAAGATTTTGATTGGACCTGACGCGACTGATGTCGATGCCGAATTCAAATTCCGAAATGATGGGCCAATTGGCCTCTATCGAGGAATTGTATTCAGCGATAACCGAGTTAACTACATCGTGCAGGCGCTGATTGGCGCGCCAGAGTCGCGGCTGCTCCGTATCGAGAAGATGAGGGTGAGGTGAGTTCTGGACGCTGGGAAAGAAAGGATTGGGAATCGTGACCATCCAGAAGTTTTCACCATCCAGCATATTCAAGGGCAGGGCATTCTCATCCTCCGGCTTCGAACGGCAAAGCTCCACGCATCGGAACGGGAATACCTGCCCAAGGCTGAGGAGGCCCTTGTTCAAGGATGGAAGAATGTCGTGGTCGTCGCCATCGCTGTCGATCGCGGCCTTGACCGTCTTGTAAACTTCGGCGCGATAGGCGGTCCAAAGGGCGCCGTCCAGCGGCTTGGCAATGCGAGATTGAACGAGGTCAAAGAACTGGTAATTGAATTGCCAGGATTTCCGGGGCTTCGGCTTTGCCATTCCCGGCTCATCGTGGGTAACCGTGGCGCAGACGAGGAATGGTACGCCATCGACCCAAGTCGGGCAGGAGAGCTGGTAAGGCGAGGTTCCTCCGGTCAACAGCTTTAGGAGGCAAACCAATGCCGTGGATCGACTTTTATCGACCGCATCCGCCGTCTCTGCCGCCCGCGATCTCCAGACGCCTTCGACTTTGCAGCTGAAATCGGCAAATCCACCGACCAGAGCTGTATCCGCGATGGCGCGGGCGCCGTCGCCAAACGGCGTCTCCAACAATCGAATGAAATCGTCGATGGCCCGCTCGTAACTTTCAGGATCCTTTGGCAGACCACCCTTCAGGGGGCAAGAATCGCTTTTTTTGCAAGTTGAGCATTCGATGGTTCCATGCTCAATTGCCGGTGAAATGCAATCGCGAATATTGGTCTTTTGGACGTCAAGCAAGACGAGGCGCAAGCCATGTGGCAGTTGATTGTTTAGACGCGTCGTTCGTACTGGATACGCCGTCCGTACGAAGAATAATATATTGCCGAAACTGCTGATCTTATTGCCCTCGATATCATTGATATCACGCAAGAGAGGGCGCTCGTCGATATGGCCGAACCAGCGCTCCAGAACCTGACGAACACTTTCAAAGGCTTCCTGAGACGGTGGGTTCGATACCTCACCATCGGTCCCGGCCGCCTTGGGTGGGGCCAGTGGCTGCCAATTGCACGGGTTGAATATCGACTTGGCCAGGTTGTCGCGATTCTCTTTTTCATCCAGAGCGAAATCTTCCTGGATACCATTGATCAGCATGCGGACCAGTTGGAAGTCGATATTCTCGGGTCCGAGGGGGGTGATTTGCGGGCAGGCTCCATCGGGCTGGGGCGGCTGCACCAGATGCAGGAGCATGGATGCCGGTGAATTGGGAAGGGCGAGCAGTCGTGTGCTCAGATCCTGGTTATCCAGAGCCCTCATCAATTCTTCTCGATAGCAGGCCCTGATGTCCGGGTCGGCCACGGATGTGAAGGTGATGATGTGCGGGTCGTCGTATTCGGCGACAACGCCAAATTCGGCAGTGGCCTGTTCGCCCTTGGTGCTGAACCTCATGGGAGTTTCGTCTTGCGGACAGCACACTCCCCACGTCCCGTTCTTGCGTCGCATCACCATGGCGACGGCGATGGAACGCTGCGTAAGGAGGAGTATCCTGTTAATGAGGTGGGGAAAGGGAATTTCTTCCTGTGGAAAAAGCGCTGCCAAATCGTAGATCGACTGTTTTACCAGCGTGATTCGATCGTGAAGGCGGTGAGTCGGATTATCAATATCCGGGATGGCGGCTGGCATTAGCATATTGAATTTTCAGACAATTAGTGGCTTTGTTTTGGTCTTGTCATAATGGTAATCCAGCCGTTTTTCTGTGTCATTAGGTATTTTTTTGCTGAGCTTTCTCTCCTTATCAGTGTGGGCGGGGTGCGGTGAGAGGTGTAGGAACAAAGGCCCTGGCGGGGCGGCCGGTGGGGCGGTTCCTTCATACTCGGGAGTTCACTGGGCGAAGGGCAAGCATG
>JACQAD010000131.1 GCA_016195125.1 Magnetospirillum sp. | reverse complement strand
GGCGGCGAACATCTTGGACGGGTCTGGCGGACCCTGATCGCCGTTCTGGCTGGTGCCGGCGGAATCGCTGGAACTGCCCGAAGACGCCAGTTGCGACTGGATGGTGGACAGCAATTGCTCCAGCAGGGCCTGGAGCTGGTCGTCGGAGGACGTGGAGCCGGCAGCCGCCGATTGGGCGGAGCCGGTCTGGTCGGGGCGAGTCTTCTCCAGCCCGGTGGCCAACTGATCCTTGGTGAGGCCGGTCGCGGTGGACTCGGCGCCGCTGGCGGCGGCGATCTTGTCATAGAAGGCGCCGGCCTGATCCTCACCGACATCCGACGGGCGTCCGGCCACGAATTCATCCTTGGTCAGGGTGCCGTCGCCATTGGCATCCAGCTTGGAGAACATCTGGGCCGCGTCGGGGCCGTCGCCGTCGTGGTGATGGTGACGGTGGCTGCCGGTGGTTTGGGTGCCGTCCGAGGACGTGGTGGAGCCGTTCTGGCTCGCCTGGGCCTGAATCAGCGTCGACTGCATGGTCGACGCCATCTGCTGGAAGGCGCTGGCTAAATCGTCCTGGCTGAGCGAGCCCTTGCCCTTGCTGTCGAGCTTGTCGAACAGCTTGCCGGCCTGATCGCTGCTGACATCGTCGGGGGCGCCGGCGATGAACTCATTGCGATCGACACTGTTGTCTGCATTTGTATCTAGTTGTTTGAACCTATTGCTCATGAATTGAGAGGATGAGGTTCCGTGGCTCCCTAATCCTTGTAGCATTGATGCCTCCATCGGCTGCGGAATGCGCGGAAAATTTCCTGGCGACTCATTCCACGTCTGCGATGTGCATTTCCATGTGCTGAATAAATACTAAAATTTTTTAGAAATAATGTATTGAAATGCATGGTGTCACCGCAGTAATACTGTGGTGATGGGTTCGGCTTTGGGTGGTGTCTGTGTGTAAGCAAGCTCCGGGCCACCATGGGGAAAGGAGCCAGGTCTTTGATATTGAGTGGATTTATCCGGTGTCTCCGGTTCACCCGCGCCGCGGCCGCCCCGTCCTACCCGGCAGGAATTGCCGGGTTACGCGGCAGATTCTGCCTGTCGCCCGGCTGATTTTTCCGCATGGAACGCCGCCCTCCCTCCGTTAAACCTTCTGAAGTCGGACGCGAGAGCGGGGGCTGTTTGGATCAGGACGGTCGAGGGTGGCAAGATGATGCCGCCGCCAGTGACGACCATTTATTACGGGCTGTTGCCGACGGAAACCGCAGGGCCTTCCAGCGGTTGATGGAACGTCATGTCCGCGCCATGCTGGCTTTGTCGACGCGGGTGGTCCGCAATGCCGACGACGCCGACGAGATCGTGCAGGAGGCATTCTTGAAGGTCTGGACTTTGGCGCCTCGCTGGCAATCGGATCGCGAGGCGAAGTTTTCCACCTGGCTTTACCGAGTGGTGCTGAATGCCAGCCTGGACCGGCTGCGTCGGGTCCGCTTTCTGCCGGTGGAGGAGGCGGGAGATCCCGCCGATCCCGGTCCCGGCGGATTGGATCAGGCAATGTCCCGCCAGCGTGAGCGTCTGGTCTCGGCCGCCATGAGCGAGATGCCAGCCAGACAGCGACAGGCGTTGTCGCTATACTACTTCAGTGATTTGAGCGCACCCGAGGCGGCGAAGGTGCTGAGCCTGTCCATCACCGCCATGGAGGCCCTGCTGCTGCGGGGCAAGCGCAATCTTAAGGGCGCCCTGGCCCGTTTGGGCATCCGGGGTATCGGAGACGTGACATGAGCAACGACGATCTGGACGATCTGATGCGTAACCTTGTTCCGCCGATGATTGTGACGCCCGATCGTGCCGCCCGGGTGATGGAATCGGTGCTGATCCGTCTGGACCAATGTCCTCAGGCTCAACCCCAGTCCCAGTCCTGGGGGGGCGCGTTGCTGGCATGGCTGGCCGGATTGGTGCCGGTGCCACGCTATGCCATGCCCATGGCCGCCGCCGCTCTCTTGGGAATCGTGGTCAGCCAGGGACTGCAACCGGCCGAGGACGCGGCTATGATCGATCATCTGCTCTCGGCCACCTATTTCGCGGGGTTGGGCTATTGATGGGACGCGGTTTCATTTCCCGCTGGGCATTGCCGGCGTCATTGGCTTTCAACGTATTTCTGGCGACGGTGCTGATCTTTCAGCCGCCCCATCGCCCACGCCATCCCGGCGGCCCGCCGCCCAGTCCCATGGTTCTCGTCCAGCATCTGGCCGAGGAACTGCCCGCCGCCGATGCCGCCATCCTGCGCCAGGTGGCCGCCCGCCATGGGCAGGAGATGGAGTCCCAGCACGCGGTATGGAGCGCCTTGCCGCTGCGCATCCGTGACGCCCTGGCGGCACCGGTTTTCGACGCGGTGGGATTGCGTGCCGTCCTGGATGAGGGCAAATCCGCCCATCGGGCCATGGATGATTCCCTGGCCGACCTGATCATGGAAGCCGCCTCGGCCATGTCGCCCGAGGGGCGTCAGGCGGTGGCCCGCTTCCGCCCGCCGCCGCCGCCGCATGGCCCGCCGCCGCCGCCGCGGTGAAAGCCGGGGTTGCCACGCCGGGCGGACTTCCTTAAAAAGGCCCCTCCACAGACCCGAGAGGATTTGCCATGCGGGCCGAGATCGAGGCGCTCGCCGAGGATATCCGGCGATCCGTTGCGTTGCTGAAGCGCCATCTCAATTGGGATGAGGCGCTGATGCGTCTCGACGAATTGAATGCCTCGGCCGAGAACCCGGATTTGTGGAACGATGCCGCCGCCGCCCAAAAGATCATGCGCGAGCGCAACGAACTGGACAGCGCCATCGGCGGTTGCCGTTCGACCGAGCGTGAACTGGCCGAGTTGCTGGAACTGATCGAGTTGGGCGAGATGGAAGGCGACCAGGGCGTCGTCGATGATGCCGAGTCCCAGGTGCGTGAACTCAAGGAACGTGCCGGCAAGATGGAGTTGGAGACTCTGCTCTCCGGCGAGGCCGACCACAACGATTGCTACCTGGAAATCAATGCCGGCGCCGGCGGGACCGAGTCCCAGGATTGGGCCCAGATGCTGCTGCGCATGTATACCCGCTGGGCCGAGAAGCACGGCTATAAGGTCGAGTGGCTGGAGCAGAGCGACGGCGAGCAGGCCGGCATCAAATCGGCCACCATCCGCATTCTCGGCCACAACGCCTATGGTTGGCTCAAGACCGAAAGCGGCGTTCATCGTCTGGTGCGCATTTCGCCCTATGACAGCGCGGCCCGGCGCCACACCAGCTTTTCCTCGGCCTGGGTC
>JACQAD010000130.1 GCA_016195125.1 Magnetospirillum sp. | reverse complement strand
GTCCGAAATGGCTGAGAAACGGACATCGATCTCCTGCCGACATCCTCCCCTTTAGCTCCGGCATGGGCGTTCGGTACCGACACGGCCCTAGCCGTATCGGCCAGAGTCTCACCTGGAGATCCAGCGCCGGATCAGCTTGCGGCCTTCTTCCAGCACCAGCACCGACGACGCCACTGCCAGGGCGAGGCTCCATTGCGCCGGGGACAGGCTGGCGGTGTGGAACAGGGCCTGGGCCGGGCCCCACTGGACCGCCACCGCCTGCAGCACCACGATGGCCGCCAGGGCGGTCCAGAGCTGGCGATTGCCCAGGGCGCGGAATCCGAGGGCGCTTTCACTCCCTACCCGGGCGTTGAAGACGTTGAAGACCTGGAACAGCACGAAGGTGGTGAAGGCCATGGTGCGCGCCACCACCACCTCTGCCCCCGTCGCCAGTTCGGCCGCGAACACCGCCAGCGTCCCCGCCGCCATGAGCAGACCGAAGGCGGCCAGGCGGATCAGGCGCGACAGCGGCAGGATGGGCTCGTCGGGTGGACGGGGCTTTGCCTCCATCAGGCCGCGCCGGGCCGGATCGAAGGCCAGCGCCATGGCCGGCGGGCCGTCCATGATGATGTTGACCCACAGGATCTGAATAGGGCTGAACGGCACCGCCAGCCCGAACCAGGGCGCAGCGAACACCGCCAGCAGGGCGCCGATATTGGTGGATAATTGGAAGCGTACGAACTTCACGATGTTGTCGGTGATGATGCGGCCTTCGCGCACCGCGCCCACCACCGTCGTGAACTGGTCGTCGGTCAGCACCATGGCGGCGGCCTCGCGGGTGACGTCCGAGCCGGTGCGGCCCATGGCGATGCCCATGTCCGCATTGCGCAGCGCCGCCGCGTCATTGAGTCCGTCGCCGGTCATGGCGGTGATGTGGCCGCCCGCCTTCAGCGCCCTGACGATGCGGACCTTGTGATCGGGAGTGACGCGGGCGAAGACGGCGAGCTTGTCCACCCGGCGGGCCAGTTCGGCATCGTCGAGTCCATCCAGTTGCACCCCGGTCACCACCTCGCCCTCCAGACCCAATTCGCGGGCCACGGCTCCGGCGGTGACGGCGTGGTCGCCGGTAATCATCTTGACCTTGATCCCGGCGCTCCGGCATTGGGCGATGGCCTCGCGGGCACCGGGACGCGGCGGGTCGGCCAACCCGATCAGAGCGTGCAGGCACAATCCGCGCAGCGAATCCGGGAAGGTCTCTCCCGCCTCGGCCGGACGGGCGGCCAGGGCCAGAACCCGCAAGGCGCGGCCGCCCATCTCCTCCATTTCCCGGCGCAGGCTTTGACGCAGCGCCGCGTCGAGCGGATGCTCGCCATCGGCCAGCAGCACGGTGGAGCACATCTCCATCACCCGGTCGGGGGCGCCCTTGACCGACAGGCGACACCTCTCGCCATCGCAGTCCAGGGTGGCCATCAGCTTGTTCTCGGAGTTAAACGGCAATTCCGCCAGACGCGTCCATTTCCCTCTTTCCGGCACGGCCCCGGCCCGCGCCGCCAGGGACAGCAGCGCCAGCTCGGTGGGATCACCGATGGTGGCGGCCCCATCGGCACCCAGGCGGGCTTCCGTGCACAGGGCCGCCGGGGCCAGAACCCGTTCCAGCCCAGCCAGCTTTCCGGTTCCTTCGAAGGAATGCCGCCCCCCCAAGGCCCAGCCGGAGCGGGCCTGCATACGGCCCAGGGTGAGCGTCCCGGTCTTGTCCGAGCAGATGACGCTGGTGGAGCCCAGGGTCTCGACCGCCGCCAGCCGGCGCACCACCGCGCCCTTGCGAGCCATGCGGACCATACCGATGGCCAGGGTGACGGTGACCACCGCCGGCAAGCCCTCGGGAATGGCCGCCACCGCCAGGGCCACCGCCGTCAGCACCATGGGCACCAGGGCCTCGCCGGTCAGCAAGCCCTGCACCAGCACCACGCCGACCACCGCCGCCGCCACCAGAGCCAGATTGCGGCCCAAGCGGTCGAGGCGACGCTGCAGCGGCGTCTCTTCATCGACGGCACTCTCGATCAGGGCGGCGATGCGGCCCATCTCGGTGGCGGGGCCGGTCTCGGTCACCACCATCTCGGCCCGGCCCCGCGTCACCACCGCGTTCATGAACGCCATGTTGGCGCGCTCGGCCAGGGCGACCGCCTCGCTCTCCAAGGGCGCCACCGACTTGGCCACCGGTTCGGACTCGCCGGTCAGGGAGGCTTCGTCCATCTCCAGATCCAAGGCGACCACCAGGCGCCCGTCGGCCGGCACCCGATCCCCGGCCCGAAGCAAGACCAGATCGCCCGGCACCAAGGATTCGGCGGCGACCTCGGCACTGCCGTCAACGCGGCGGATTCGGGCCTTCTGGGCCAGCATGGCCCGCAGGGAATCGAGCATCCGCCCTGCTCGCCGCTCCTGGGCGAAACCCAGAATAGCGTTGAACAGGGTCACCACCAGCACCACCACCATATCGGTGGTGTCGCCCACCAGCCCGGCCAGGATGCCGGCGGCGACCAGCATCAGGGTCAGAAGGTTGCGGAACTGATCGAGGAACAGAGCCCAGGCGGGACGCGGTGGCTTTTCCGCCAGGCGGTTGGGGCCGATACGGGCAAGCCGGCTGGCGGCCTCGGCCTCGCTCAGCCCTTCAGGCCCGCACCCCAAGCGGGCACGGACCTCGGCAGCATCAAGACAATGCCAGCAGAGCTTGGTTTCAGGGACCGACATCGGGGGCGGTCAGCCCCAGATGGGAGGCTGCAACCACCGCACGGGTGCGGTTGTTGACGTTCAAGGCCTTGAGGATGGCGGTGACGTGCAGTTTCACCGTTCCTTCCGCCAATTCCAGGACGCGGGCGATTTCCTTGTTGGATTTGCCCTGCCCCAGCAGCGCCAGCACTTCACGCTGACGCGGCGTCAGCGAGGCGATGGCGGATTCCCCGGCCACCGGCGCACCGTCATCCGTGGTGGAATTGCCCTGCTCCAGCAAGGCCGGGGGCAGGTAAACGCCGCCCGACAGAACCAGTTTCAAGGCCGACAGCATGACGCGCGACGAGGACGTCTTGGGGATGAAACCGGCCGCCCCCATGTTGACGGCCTGCAGCACATGGCGGCGATCGTCGGAGGCCGACAGAACGATCAGCGGCACACCGGCGGGCAGGAGATCCTTCAGGCGGCTCAGTCCCTCGACCCAGGCCATGCCGGGCATGGCCAGATCGAGCAGGACGATATCGATATCCTTCTCGCGCTGGACAGCCGCGATTGCCTGGGGAAAGTCGCAGGCTTCGATAATGACGGGCGGCCCCTCGAACTGATCCAAGACGTGACGGAGTCCGTCACGAAACAGTTCATGGTCATCGGCGATAAGAATCTTCATCTTGTCCCCACCATGTATCTCCCGGCAATTCGCCATAGCCCATCAGAGTCATGGTCGCAAACATATCGCACTGCCGCCACGAAAAAATATGCATTACGTCTAAGCGTGGCTGATTGCGCGAGAAAATGGCATTTGCGGCGCACCCTAGCCTTCGGCCGAGCCTTCTTGTATGGTCCGCCGCCATGATTACCACCACCACCATCTATCACGTCTGTCGCCGCGACGAGTGGCAGGAGGCCCGGGCCTCCGGCTCCTATGCGGGTTCGTCCCAGGACCGGGACGACGGCTTCATCCATTTCTCGGATTCCGGCCAGGTGGTTGGAAGCGTGGCCAAGCACCGCGCCGGTCAGGACGATCTGGTGCTGATCGCCGTCTCTCCCGCCGGTCTGGGGCCTGAATTGAAGTGGGAGGCGTCGCGCGGCGGCGCCCTTTTCCCCCATTTGTATGGAAATCTGCCGCTGGCGGCGGTCAAATGGGTCGTCGATCTGCCCCTGGGCGGCGACGGCCGTCACATCTTTCCGGCACTCGAGGCCTGAAAACCAAGGCCTGAAAACCAAGGACTGACACCATGGACTACTACAGCCTTGCCGGACCACTGGTTCGCCTCCTGGATGCCGAGACCGCCCATGGACTGACGGTGCGATTGCTCAAGACCGGCCTGGTCCCGCGCCAGCCGGTGTTCAACCCACCGCAGCTGCGCGTCACGCTGTGGGGGCGCGACTTCGTCAATCCGGTCGGCCTCGCCGCCGGCTTCGACAAAAACGCCGAAGTACCCGATTCCATGCTGGACCAGGGCTTCGGCTTCGTCGAGATCGGCTCGGTCACCCCCAGGCCGCAACCCGGCAATCCCAAGCCGCGCATGTTCCGCCTGCCCGAGGACGGGGCGGTGATCAATCGCATGGGCTTCAACAACCAAGGACTGGAGGCGGTGGCGGCCCGGCTGGCGGCCCGGCCGCGCCACGGCATCGTCGGCGCCAATCTGGGCAAGAACAAGGATACCGAGGACGCCGCCTCGGATTACGAGAAGGGCGCCGCCCGACTGGCGCCGCTGTCGGATTATCTGGTCATCAACGTGTCGTCGCCCAACACCCCCGGTTTGCGGGCGCTGCAAAGCCGTGACCAGCTGGAATCCCTGGTGGGACGCACCCGCGCCGCCCTCATGGCCGCCATGCCGTCGGGCGCGCCGCCGCTGCTGCTGAAGATCGCCCCCGATCTGGCCTGGGAGGATCTGGCCGACATCGCCGCCATTGCCCTGGAAGGCGGCCTGGACGGGCTGATCGTTTCCAACACCACCATCGCCCGGCCGGAGAGCCTGCGCTCGAAGAACGCCGGCCAGACCGGCGGCCTGTCGGGGGCGCCCTTGTTCGAATCCTCCACCGCCATGCTGCGCCGGGTCTATGAGCTGACCAGGGGCCGGCTTCCCATCATCGGCGTCGGCGGCATCGCCTCGGGCTCCGAAGCCTATGCCAAGATCCGGGCCGGCGCCTCGCTGGTCCAGCTCTATTCGGCCATGGTCTACGAAGGCCCCGCCCTGGTCACCCGCATCAAGCATGATTTGCTCGACCTGCTGGGCCGCGACGGCTTCGCCACCATCACCGATGCCGTGGGCGCCGACCATCGGGGAGCGGGTCTGTGATCACCCAGATTTCCGGTCTGGCGGAACTGGCCGAGCGCTATGACGGCTTCGTGCTGGACCTGTGGGGCGTCATCCATGACGGGGTCGAAGCCTATCCCGGCGTGGCCGAGACCCTGGGCCAGCTGCGCCGGGCCGGCAAGCGCACCATCATGTTGTCCAACGCGCCGCGGCGCTCCTCGGCCTTGATCGAGCAGCTGACCCGGCTGGGGATCGGACGCCTACTCTATGACGAAGTCCTGTCCTCGGGCGAGGCCGTGCATCTGGAGTTGGACCGCCGTAGCGATCCCTTCTTCGCCGCCCTGGGAACCAAGCTGTATCACCTGGGGCCGGAGCGGGATCGCAATGTCTACGAGACCCTGCCTTACCGGTCAGTCGACCTGGAGCAGGCGGATTTCGTCCTCAATACCGGGCCGGTGGAGGTCAGCGAGACCGTCGCCGATTACCAGGAATTGCTCGATCGGGCTTTGGCCCGGCGCCTGCCGATGATCTGCGCCAATCCCGATCATGTGGTCATCCGTCAGGGCAAGCGCATCACTTGCGCCGGCGCCATCGCCGATCACTATGCCGACATGGGCGGTCTGGTGTCGCAGCGGGGCAAGCCCGACCCGGCCATCTACGCCATGGCCCTGGCCAGCCTGGGGATCGCCGACAAAGCCCGCATCTGCGCCTTGGGCGACGCGCTCCACACCGACATCCGCGGCGGACGCGCCGGCGGCATCGACGCGGTGCTGGTCACCGGCGGCATCCATGCCGACGAGCTGGGCATCAAATGGGGCGAGACCGCCGATCCGGTGCGTCTGGCCGAGCTGGCCCGGCTGCACGGCGAGCGCCCGGTCGCCGCCATTCCGAAGTTCATCTGGTAAGGAGCCCTTCCATGACCCGCCATGAAACCGATGCCCTGATCGTCGGCGCCGGCCCGGTCGGCCTGTTCAGCGTGTTCCAGTGCGGCATGGCCAAGATCCGCTGCCACGTGGTCGATGCCCTCGAGGCCATGGGCGGCCAATGCGGCGCCCTTTACCCGGAAAAGCCCATCTACGACATTCCCGGCCATCCCAAGGTGCTGGCCGCCGAATTGATCGAGCGGCTGGCCGAACAGGCGGCGCCCTTCGCCCCCACCTATCACTTCGGCGTCCAGGTGAGCTCCCTGGCCCGCCAGGAGGACGGGCGCTGGCTATGCGGCCTGTCCGACGGCCAGTCCATTGTTGCCAGGGCCGTCATCATCTGTGCCGGTGGCGGCGCCTTCGGCCCCAACCGGCCGCCCCTGGACGGGATCGAGCGGTTCGAGGGCACCAGCGTCTTTTACATGGTCAGCCGGCGCGAGGATTTCCGGGGCAAGCGGGTGGTCATCGCCGGCGGTGGCGATTCCGCCGTGGATTGGGCCATCTCCCTGGCCGAATTGGCCGCCAAGGTCATGGTGGTGCACCGCCGCCCCAAATTCCGCGCCGCCCCCGAATCCGAAGCCCGGCTGAAGCAATTGGCCGACCAGGGCGTCATCGATCTGGTGGTGCCCTATCAGCTGCATGGCCTGGACGGCGCCGAGGGCCGCCTGTCGGCGGTGGTGGTGGCTGATCTGGACGGCCAGACCAGGCGCCTGGATGCCGACGCGCTGCTGCCCTTCTACGGCCTGTCCACCGATCTCGGCCCCATCGCCCAATGGGGATTGGGCATGGATGGCCACCTGATCGCCGTCGATCCGGCCACCGGCGCCACCGATGCGCCGGGCGTGTTCGCCGCCGGCGATATCTGCACCTATCCGGGCAAGCTGAAGCTGATCCTGACCGGCTTCGCCGAAGCCGCCCGTGTCGCCCATACCGCCCACGACGTGGTTCATCCCGGCGAGGCCCTGCATTTCGAGCATTCGACCACCTCGGGGGTGCCGAAGGTTTCGTAAGGCGCCGCTATCGCCCGGAATGACGAAAAAGTCGGATCGACGGCCGGAGGCTCTTAATCACCGGCGCCAAAGAATTCCAGCTGCCATTCCATCTCGGCGATGGACAGCGGGTGATCGCCCTGCATGGGGTTGAGCACCTTGGAGGGGGTCAGGCGCAGCAGCTTGGTCTGCAGCTGGGTGCCGATGCCGGCCGAAAGCCCGGCCTTCCAGGTCACGGCGACGATGCCCTTGGCGCTTTTGGTGTAGACCACCTTGCGCACCGCCTTGGGCGGCAATTCCGCCAGCACCGCCAGGGCGGCGGTGACGAAGGGATAGTCCGCCGAGGACAAGGCCGTATCGAGAATCGTTTCGTTCAGCTGACCCTCGGCATGCAGAGCCCGAGCCCGGTCGAGGGCGATGGCGTCCTCGGAATTGCGCTGCGCCTCGCTCTTGGCCGGCTGGTCGGTCTCGAACTCATCGATACGGCGCGACACCACGGCAGCGACCGCGGCGATGGCGTCGGCATCCAGATCATTGCGCTCGGCCAGGGTCTGCAACAGGTTGGCGGCAACGAAGCGGGCCAGTTTCTGAGCGGTCTTGGCCGACAATTGCGGCCGCTCGATCATCGGCTTGTGCCACGCTTCGATATCGGCGGCGCGGTCGGCCAGGCGGTCGAGGGTCTCTTCCCTGATCTGGGCCGAGGGATTGCCCAGCAGCACGGCGATGGCGTCCACGTCATCAGTGCCGGCGATGGCGTCGGCCACCTTGACGTTGACGATAGAGCGCCGGGAAATGCAGGCCAGGGCGCCGGGAATGGGGTTGGCGCCGATGATCTCCAGCAGATCGTCGTCGGTCAGGACCGGCGAGAATTGCAGCATGGGTCCGGCCACCACCAGCTCGGCATCGCGGGCCAGCCGGCGGATCACATCGGGAGGGGCGTGGGCCACGTCCTTCAGGGTCTCGGACAGGATCTGACGAACCTTGGGAATCTGGTCGCGGGCCAGCATTTCCAGGGCGTCGAAGGTCATACGCCGCAGGCGGTCCTGCTCGTGGGCGGACAGGCCCGGCGCCACCCGGGCGATCTTGGCGGCCAGATCACCGCGCACCGTATCGCTCTGATCGCCGGCCAGCAGCAGATTGGCCTGAGCCGGAGCGTGAGGATTGGCGGCGACCCGGCGCCGCACCTCGGCGTCACTGTCTTCGGCCAGGAAGTAGAGAATCTCGGCCTTGACATCGTCACGGGCCGCCAGCTCGGCCCGCACATTGGCATCGGGATGGCTGGCCAGTTCCTTGGCTTGCTCATAGTCCAGCGGCCCTTTGCGGCCCCCGCTGAACAGACGCTTGAGAAAGCTGGTCACGCTGAATGCCCTCCGTCACCCGATTTGGCCGAAGGCGGCGCCATGCGCCAGGCCCCCTTGCCGCTGCGCTTGACCTCGTACATGGCGCCGTCGGCCCGGGCGATCAGTTCCTCGATGGCCTCGTGGGCGGAACCATCGTGCACCGCCACGCCGAGGGAGCAGCCCAGGGGCTTTTCCGGCGAGCCCGAGTAACAAGCCAGATCCTTGGCGGCCGCCAGAATGTCCTGGCAGCGCTTGACGGCAATGCGCTCCTCGGCGGCCTCCAGCCAGATGGCGAATTCGTCGCCGCCCAGCCGCGCCACCAGATCGATGGGCCTGGTGTGCTGGAGCAGCAGGTCGCGCACCGCCAGCAGGGCCTGATCCCCGGCCTGATGGCCGTGGACGTCGTTGACCGCCTTGAAATTATCGAGATCCACATAGATCAGCGCCGCCGGCCGTCCTTCGCGGCTGAGGCGGCTGAAACGCCGCGCGATCTCCTCGAAGAAGGCGCGGCGGTTGAACAACCCCGTCAGTCCGTCGGTGCGCGACAGCTTCAGCACCCGTTCGTGATTGGTAATCTGCTCGGCGGCCAGGCCCACCTGATTGGCCACGTCGTCGATCAGCAGGCGGTCGTCGTCGCTCCAGGCGGCGCGCGCCATCTGGCGCCACAACACCACGGCACCATTGATGGACTGGCGATAGCGGCTGACCGTGGCCAGGACACGCCAATCGCCCAATTCCGTATCGTAATGATCCGAGCCCTCGAAGGTGTCCAACACCGCCTTGGCATCTCCGGCCTCGCCATAGGAGGCCGAGAGATCAAAATCGGAATCCTCGGCCTTGATGCGGAAAATCTGGCAGCCCGACGCCCCCAGGGCGCGGGCGGTGGCCTCGGCCGCCGCCTTCAGCATGTCGGCGGGATCCACCTCGTCACGGATGGTGCGGACGATATAGCTGAGCAGGCGCTCGCGGTTGTTGGCCCGGCTCAGCGCCGCGTCGCGCAACCGCTCTTGGGTGACGTCGCGGCAGACGCCACGGGCGCCACGCCACTCGCCGCCATCGCCACGGATGGGGGTCGAAGACGCCAGCAGACAGACGGAAACCCCGTCGCTCTGGCGCATCCAGACCTCGATGTCCTCCACCGGGCTGACCGCCTCGAACGGGCCGGGGCCGTGGGTGCTTTCCTCCTTGAGGATGAAATCCGATGGGCGGCGGCCCACCAGTTCATCGGCGGCGAAGCCCAGCGCCCCCTTGGGACTGACGAAGACGAAATGGCCGTCGGCGCCCACTTCCCAGGCGAAGTCGCTGGAGATCTCCACCAGATCCTTGTAGCGCTGGCGCGATTCCACCAGAGCGGCGCGCAGATTGCGCTCCAGGGTGACGTCGCGGCCGAAGACGACCAGGAAACCGCCCTCGGCCGGAATGGAGACCAGATCCAGGATCAGGGTGCCGCCACCGGCCATGGGCAAGCTTTCCACCGAGGACGACCCCGGCTGGGCGGTAAGGGCCGCCAGGCAGCCCAGCCGTCCCTGGGCCACGGCGGCGGCCAGGGGCTCGGCCCGCTGGTTGGCGGCGACGATATCACCGTCACGGTCCAGCAATAGCGCCGGCCCGGGAAAGGCGTTCAGCCCCTCCGGCCCTAGAATCATGGCGGCGCGGCTCCCCGGAGCCGCCCTGCCGCGTTGCTTGTCGCCCGTCACGCTCATCCGCTCAACACTTCCGGCTAAGGCGATCCCCATTCCTGCTTACCATAGGTATGGGCCATTAACGATCCCCTAAAGATGCATCATCCGGGGTGGATCACTTGCCATCTTCGGCCGGTGGCGTTACCTGTTGCTCATGCACGCCGCTCCGCCCGATCTCAGCCGAATCGAGTCCTGGGTCTTCGACCTGGACAATACGCTCTATCCGGCATCGTCCAGCCTGTTCCCGCAAATCGACGTGCGCATGCGCCGCTTCATCGCCGAGCGCCTGAACCTGCCCCTGGACGAGGCCTTCCGCCTGCAGAAGCGCTATTACAAGGAATTCGGAACCACTCTGCGCGGCCTGATGCTGGTGCACCGGATCGAGCCCGAGGCGTTCTTAAGCTTCGTCCATGACATCGACTGCACCGTGCTTGACGCGGCGCCGCGCCTGGACCGGGTGCTGGCGGCGCTGCCGGGCCGCAAGCTGATCTTCACCAACGGCTCGGAACGCCATGCCGAGAACGTGCTGGCCCGTCTGGGGATCGCCCGCCATTTCGAGGGAATCTTCGATATCAAGGCCGCCGGCTTCATCCCCAAGCCCCAGCCGGAATGCTATCGGGCCATGGTCGAACGCCACGCCGTCGACCCGCGCGCCGCCTTGATGGTCGAGGATATCGCCCGCAATCTGGTCCCCGCCGCCGCCATCGGCATGACCACGCTCTGGGTCAGGGAGGAAGGCGATCGCGATACCGAGGTGCTGGGCCAGGACCAAGGCGATCTCGGCCATGTCCACCACATCACCGACGACCTGACCGCCTGGCTGGAACGGCTGGCGGCCGTCTAGGCTTTGGCGGCCCCATTCCCTGTCATCGGCCGACCGGCAATCTCCCTCGCGCCGTCCCGTGGCATCAGGCCCGATGATCGAGCGCGACGGCCGGAGAGGTCGTTCCGGCTTTTCTGGCTTTCTTCTGCTCGTACATTCTGGTGTCAGCGATAGCCATCAGATCATCGGCACGGTTGCCGTCGTCAGGAAACACCGCAACCCCAATGCTGGTTCCCAGCCTCCGCCCTTGCAATTCCGGCGGCGTTAGTTCGCTGATGGCGGCGGCAATGTGTTCACAAACGCCAGATACGCTATCGATGGCAGGGATGATCACCGAGAATTCGTCTCCCCCAAGACGGGCCGCGAAGTCGGATTCTCGCAGCACCGATTTGAGGGTCTTGGCGACCTCCGTCAGGGCCAGATCGCCCATGTCATGGCCCAATTCGTCATTGATGGCCTTGAAGCCGTTCAAGTCCAGAAAGGCCACGGCGAACCGACGTTCTTCCCGTCGCGAGAGGGCAATGAAGAATTCGAGGGTCTCATTGAAGAATGCCCGGTTCGGGAGGCCCGTCAGAACATCATGATGGGCTTCGTGTTCGAGCATGGACGCAAGCTCGCCAATCTTTTTGGATGCCCGCCACAAACCCGCGGTTCCGGCCGCGACGCCGACGATGATTGCCAGTGACAGGAAATACCACCATGAAGAATTTTCGTGGCTCTTGCCCGCAACCTCGTCATGGAGGCGGCGGCTGATATTGCTGTCCTAAGCGATAACCTGTTCGATGATCGCCAGCGTCATATCCATCGCTGACTTGCCTTGATTGGTCTTCACCAAGGACTGCGCCGGGGCAAATCCATCGCTTTCGAAGATGCGGATAACCTCCCCCAGCAAAGCCATCCGGGCCCTTATTGTGTCTTC
>JACQAD010000129.1 GCA_016195125.1 Magnetospirillum sp. | reverse complement strand
GGCATCAAAGACCACCCCGCCCGGACTGAAGGGAGCGGTGTTGAAGGCGCCCGTGCCGGTCGAGGCCACGGTGATGGTCTTGGTGGCGATGCCGCCATACCCGTTATCGGCCTGAACCACGAAGGAATCATGACCGAGAAAGCCGTTATTGGGGGCGTAATGCCAATTGCCGGTGGCCGCATCAAGCGTCGCCGTGCCGTGCTGGGCGGCGGTCAGGATGCTCAGAGTGACGCCCAGTCCCGAACTGACCTGAAGATGCCCGTCCACCGCGCCGGCGGGCGTAGTGCCGCGGTCATCGACCCAGACCGGCGCGGCCTGCCCATCCACATAGAAGGAGGCGTTATTATTGTGGCCCGAGGAATCAGCCAGGCTGGAGCCCGTGCCCTCGTTCAACCGCCAATAACCCTTCAGCGAGGCCCAGGCGGGATCGCTGCTGGTAATGATCTTGTTCATGTTCTGGGAAAGATCGGAGCTGGTCCGCGCCGTATCCCAGAACCGCACATCCTTGATCTCGCCGTGGAAACCCTCGCCGCCCCCCGTTCCGGCGGCACCGATGAAGCTGCCGCCCGGATGATTGGCGAAATCGCTGCCGATGCCGGCATTGCCTGAGGGGAAGCCGTAATCCACCCCGTCCACATTGACGGTGAAGGTGCCGCTGTTGCGGACCAGGGCCACGTGCTGCCACTGGCCGGCGGTCAGAACCGCATTGCTGGAGACGCTCAGGATCACGCCGCCGGCCATGAAGCCGAGATGGCCGCTCCCATCGACGAACAGCCCGCTGCCGGTGAAGGAGCCATCGCCGTTGTAGAAGATGAACTGCGCGCTGCCGCCTGAATTATAGCCGTCCCACTTCACCCAGGCCTCCTGGGTGAGGCTGGTCGTCGCAGTGCTGACCAGCGGCGCCGCGATGACGTTGCTGCCGCTGAACTGGACCACGTTGGCGGTCTCGGTCAGGGTGACTGCGCCGGGGCTGAACAGGCTGCCGGCGCCGGTGATGTCGGACAGGGCCGGTCCGGTGGTGACGCCCGCCAGCTTGATCAGGGTGCCGTCGAGGGCGCCGCCCTTGACCATCAGCCAGCCATCGGTTCCATCGGTGGTAAAGGCCACCGCGTTCTGGTTCAACCCGGACAAGGCGGCACCCGAGGCAACGGGTGTCCCCTTCCAGGTCAGGCCCTGGACATAGGTCAGCCCGCCACCGCCGGCGCTGAGGTCGATCTTGTCGGCACCGGAGACGAAGTCGGCGATGACCGTCGGCACGGCCGTGGTGGAGGCCGCCGCCGAATTGATCGTGAAGACGTCGTTGCCGCTGCCGCCGATCAGGGTCTCGCCCCCTGCCCCGGCGATCAGCACATCGGCACCGGCGCCGCCATTGACGGTGGCAAAGCCGCCCATACTGGTGTCCAGGGTATCGGCACCGGTCCCGCCGGTCAGAGTCGAGCCGTTCGCCGAGAGAGTGACCGAGCCATCGGTGAATTGCAGGGTCTCGACACCGGTCAGAAGGTCGGTGCCGTCATTGCCGCCCAAGGTCGGGTTGATGTCTTGAACTGAGACATTGCCGCTGGCCACGCCGAAATGGTAGCCGGCCATCGCGCCATGATAGACGGCCTTGTCGGTCCCGGCGCCACCGGCGAAATAATCGTTGCCGGAACCGCCGTTGAAGGTGTCCGCGCCATAGCCGCCGATGACATTCAGGCCGCCCGCCTCGGCATGGCCGTCGATGGTGACGCCACTGTCGGTCATATGGGCATCGACCATGTTGATGCCCGAACCGGAAGCGGCCGCCCCCAGGGTGATATTCACCGGCGCGCCCGAAGCCACCACGTTCAGAAGCTGGACGTTCTGGACATTGGTGAAGGCCGCGTCGGCCACGCTGACGGACACGGTGCCGCCGGTGAAATCCATGGTCAGGACATTCTGCCGGCCGGCCCCGCCGATCACGGTATCGTGTCCGGTGCTGGCGTCGAAGCCGCCATGGAAGACGAAATTGGTCGAATTGCCGCTGCCGCCGATCAGGGTGTCGTTGCCGCCGCTGCCCGCGTCGATGACGTCGATGCCATAGGTGGCATGGATGGTGTCGCTGCCGGCGCCGCCCGCCACTGTAATGGGCGAGCCCGAGGCGGCGAAAATCGCGAGCGTGTGGCCGTCGTTGAAGCGGACCTCGTCCAGGTTGGAGGAATTCAGCGCGCTGCCCGAGGTGGCGCCGCCGAAGATCGTGAAGGTGCCGCCGTTGACGCTGAGGCTGGTCTGTCCCTCGGCCGCCTGCAGAATGGCCACGTCATGGCCGCTGGAACTGCCGATGAAATTATCGTAGCCGGTGCCCGCCGCCAAGGTGATGCCGCCCATCTGGCCGGCATCGATCCAGTCGTAACCGGTGGTTCCGCTGACATCCACCAAAGCGATTCCCGCCGCCTGAGCCTGTGAGCTCAGGGTGAGGCTGGCATTGGGGATACCATTGCCGATGGCCAGTGCCTGGACATTGTGAACCTGGGCAAAGACCGAATCGGTAAGAGTCCCGCCGCTGAGATTGCTCACGATCAGGGTATTGGCCCCCGCGCCCAGATCGATGCTGCCTCCGGTGAACGCATCGTACAAGGTCACCACATCGTTGCCGCTGCCGCCGATCAGGGTCTCGGTCACCGCCACGGTCACCGTCTGACCGCCGGCCATCAGCGTCACGGTATCGTCGCCGAAGCTTCCGTCCACATAGGTCACGCCGGCGCCGACCCGCAGCACCTCGTTGCCCACCGAACCGATGATCTGACTGGCGTTGTTGTTGATCGACAGATTGCCGCTGCCGTCGTTGTAGGTCACCCACATGGTGTTGCCGATCAGGGTGTCGGCATGGCCGTTATTGCTGACCGTACTGGTGCCGCCCGAGATGGTGACGGTCTGGTTGGCGATGCTGGCCAGGGACAGGGCGTTGATCCCGCCGCCGCCATAGAAGGTCTCGACGCCGGTTCCGGCGATCAGGGTGGCGCCCGCCGCGTCGGCGCTGGCATCGACCGTCAGGGCGTTGGAATAGGCCGACGCGTTGATGACCAGGAGATTCTGGTCGCTGCCGGACATTATCTTGGTCAACCCGGCCGCCATGGCATTGCTGCCCAGGGTCACGGCATTGACGTTGGCCAGCCCCCCGGACAATGACAGGGTCGGAGTATTGCCGAGGCCGAGGAAATAGCTGTCGGGAACGACGCTGGCGCCGGTCACGGAAAGAGACACGCCGGGATAGGTGACCGGAATCGCCGGGCTGCCCAGTTCCTGGATGGTACCGGCCTGATAATCGGGAATGTAAAGATTGCCGGAGCCGTCCACCGCGATGCCGGCTGAATAGGCGCTGATGGTCGTCAAGGTCAGGACGGCGCCATCGCT
>JACQAD010000185.1 GCA_016195125.1 Magnetospirillum sp. | reverse complement strand
CAGCAACCACCGCGCCGGCGACCGCGTCAGGATCACCCTCGCCATGCTCAACGATCTGACCGATCAGGTCGACGCCACCATCACCATCAAGGTGGCAAGCGATGCGGTATTGCGGGCCGAATTCCTGCCCACGACCAAGCTGATGCACTATATCATCAGCCATCTCAGCACCATATCCGGCAGCCAGCCGGCCTATTTCCGCTGATCAGTACAGGTGCTGACCGCCGGTCACGAACACTTCGGTGCCGGTGACATAGGCGAAGTCGGGGCCGCACAGCCGAAACACGGTGCCGGCCACATCCTCGGTGGTGCCCATGCGCTCCAGCGGGATGCGCGGGACCAGGGCCTCGTATTCCGCCGAGATCATCTCGGTACGGATTTCGCCCGGAGCCACGGCGTTGACCCTCACCCCCAATTGCGCCATCTCGGCGGCCATCTCGCGGGTCAGCCCCGACAGCGCCGCCTTGGAGGTGGAATAGGCCGAACCGGCGAAGGGATGGACGTAATGACCGGCGATGGAGGTGATGTTGACGATGGCTCCCTTGCCCCGATGCAGCGCCGAGGCGAACCCCCTGGCCAGACGCAATGGCGCGAAGAAGTTCAGCTCGAAGACATCCTTCCAGCCGTCGATGGAGCCGTTGAGCACCCCCAGCCTCTCCTTATAGGCGGTCTTGGGACTGACGCCGGCATTGTTGACCAGAGCGTGCAGCGGCTCGGCCCCCAGCCATTCATTGGCCTTGTCCACGAAATTCTGGGCACTGGCCGGATCGGCAAGGTCGGCGACGATATGGCAGGCCCAGTTGCGATCGATCATGCATTCCTTGGGAACGTCGGCCCGGGCGCAGGTGATGACCCGCCAGCCCTCGGTCAGGAAGCGCCGGGCGATAGCATGGCCGATGCCCTTGCTGGCGCCGGTGACCAGTACGGTCTTGATGTCGTTTGTCATCTCCGCCCCTTGATCGCCGGGCGAGGGCTCACGCCCTCCAGGCTTGCTCATTTCAGCCCTTCGGGGACCGGCGCCCGCAACGGGGCGCCCGAGGAAGGCGTCAGTACCGCCAGGAACGGCTCCAGCCGCGCCAGGGCGCCGAGGGCCGCCCGGGTCTGACGCCGTTCCATCACGGAACCGCCGCCCAAGGCCTCGGCCAGCAGCTCCCAGGGACGGCGCGGCCGGGGGAAATCCACCAGATCCAGGGAATCATCGGGCTTGAGCCCCGCCACCTGGCGCAATTGAACCATGGCTTCACTCCAGCCGCCGACGGCATCCACCAGCCCGGCCTGCTTGGCGTCGGCACCGCTCCAGATCCGACCTCGCGCCAGCTTGTCCAGGCGGTCGAGGGGAATGCCGCGCCCGGCGGCCGCCTTGCCGGTGAAATCGGCGTAGATCTGGTCCAGCAGAGCATCCACCCGCGCCTTGGCGGCCGGCGAGAACGGGTGGTTGCTGCTCCACAGGCCGGCATTATCGCCCCGGTGCAGCTCGTCCCAGCTGATCCCCAGCTTTTTCCAGAATTCCTCCATCACCATCTTGCCGGTAAAGACGCCGATGGAGCCGGTGACGGTACCGGGCGCCGCCACGATGCGGTCGGCGCCCATGGCGACGAAATAGCCGCCCGAGGCGGCGACGTTGCCCATGGACACCACCACCTTCTTGCCCGCCTCCCGCGCCCGCTGGACCTCGTGCCAGACGGTGTCCGAGGCGGTATAGGAGCCGCCGGGGCTGTCCACCCTAAACAGAATGGCCTTGACCGAATCGTCCTCGATGGCATCCCGGAATCCGTCGGCCACCGTCTGCGAGCCGAAATCGCCATCACCGTCCAGTCCATGCCGGGATTCACCGCGGTGTATGGCGCCGATGCCGGTGATCAGCGCCACCCTGGTGCCCTTGGCCTTGGGGGCGAGGTCGGCGTATTCGGCCAAATCCACCTCCTCGGCCTTGTCCTTGTCGCTGCCGGCCACGGAATTCCAGGCGGCATCGCGATAACCGACCTTGTCCACCAGCGCCAGGGACAAGGCTTCGGACGGCAGGTACGGCCCCTTGCCCATCAGATCGCGGACCTTGTCGACGGAAAGGCCGCGCCCCCCGACGATGCCCTCGGCGATCTGCTCGGCCAGCGAATCCAGCAGACGGCCCATATTCTCGCGGTGGGCCGGGGTGAAAGCCGTCTCGGTGAACATATCGATGGCCGATTTGTATTCGTGCCGGCCGGAGAATTGCGCCTTGATCCCCAGAAGATCCAGGCTGCCCTTGATGAACGGGCTTTCCGCCCACAGGCCGGTCAGTCCGACTTCGCCCGAAGGCTGCAGCCAGATCTGGCCGAAGGCCGAGGCCAGATAATAATCCAGCGTCCCCGACCCGCCTTCGCCCAGGGTCTCGGCGAACAGAACCGCCGGCTTGCCCGAGGCCCGGAAGCGGATGACGGCGTCGCGCACATCCTGCGCCGCCGCCATGCCCAGGGAAGTATGCCCCAGCGTGGCGAACAGCCCGACCACATGGGGGTCGGCAGCGGCCCGGTCCAGCGAATCCACCACAGAGCGCAATCCGTAGGAACGCTCGCCCGACAGCATGGCCAGGGGATCGCCCTCGGCGGTTTCGCGGAAGCCGGCTTCCAGATCGAGGCTGAGCACGGCCCGCTCGGGGAAGCCCTTGCCCGCCTTGCCGCTCAAATGCCCCGCCAGCCAGACGCCCAGGCCAAGACCGGCCAGACTGAGCAGGCCCACGACGGCCAGCAGGGAAACCAGGAAACGACCGAGCCGACGCATACTTCATCCCTTCTTGGGCAAGACCCAGGGATTAAAGAGAAAAAGGGCGGCTACGTCCAGCAGCCGCCCCCAAGGTGTGGGATATTTAATAAAAGGCGAGGAAGGAAGATCAGGTGCCGGACATTGTGGGCAAGCCGGCATCGCGCCAGGCGTTGAGCCCACCCTTGAGATGGATGGCCCAGCCCTGACCAGAGGCGATCAGCTTGCGGGCCACGGCGGCGGAACGAACCCCGCCCAGGCAGGAAATGATGACCTTGCGGCCGGGAAAGCTCGGCCAGGTCTCCAGCTCGAAATCGCTCATGGGCGACAGGACGGAACCCTCGATATGCTCCTCGGCGAATTCATCGTCCTCGCGCACGTCCACCAGCACGGCCTCGCCGGCGTCAAGCATCCCCTTGACCTGGAAAGGTTCCAGCTCGATCAGACCGATTTCGGAAACGCTCATGGCTTGGCCCTCATCCGTTCAAACCCATCGTGTTCTCCGTGATACCGCAAACCGATCCGTGATTCAACACATAACTACACCAAAACGGCGCACTTATTGTAACATTACACACAGCATAAAGTGTTGTTGCGCTGCGGTATTGACGCTGATCGGCAGGGGCTCTAAGCTCCCGCGTTCTTCTGACCGGATTGACGATGCGCGCCCTGCTTGCCCTTTTGACCCTGCTGCTGATGGCCAACCCCGCCATGGCCCAGGAATTCGGCCGTCTGGAGGCGCAGGTTGCCCTGCAACCCCTGCCCGAGGGTGAAAGCCCGGACATCGACGCCCTGCTGCGCGCCAATTGGAAGGCCTATTTCAATGCCGGCGGCCAATACGGCTTCTTTCGCGATCAGGTGCGGGCCGGCCGTATCGACCTTAACGAAGACGGGCGGGCCGAATTGTTCATCCTGATCGATTCGCCGGCCTGGACCTCCGCCAAGGGACAGCCGCTGCTGGTGGCCACTTGGACCAGCCGGGGCTGGGCGGCCATCGGGTGGAGCTTCGCCGATTCCGACAGCGTGTTCGTCAGCTCGGATCGGGCCGGCGGATGGGCCACCATCTCGACCCCCACCCAATGGTTGCGCTGGAACGGTAATTCCTACCAGGCCACGGACAAATCCAGGAATTAGAACCGGCCCGCTTTCGCCTTGAATTCAGGCCGGAGCTGGCTCATCATTTCCCAGTCTTTCCGCCTGCCGCAGGTTCCCCGCCAGGGAAACAGCCGCCGCTCTCGGTGTCATCGCCGGTTGAACGATCGACCCCCGCATGAGGGCATGCGGGGCCTAAACGCCTATTTGGAGACGTCAAATGCCGAACGGCACCGTGAAGTGGTTCAATGCCACCAAGGGTTATGGCTTCATTCAGCCCGAAGATGGCTCGGCCGATGTTTTCGTCCACATTTCCGCTGTTGAGCGCGCCGGGATCGGCAATCTCAAGGAAGGCCAGAAGCTGTCCTTCGAGACCGAGACCGACCCCCGCAAGGGCAAGTCGTCGGCGGTCAATCTCAAGGCCCTCTGAGCCTTCCGGGACTTCGGGAAAAGGGGCGCGGCGCAGGCTGCGCCCCTTTTTTTCGTGCCGGTTGATGCGCAAGGCCTTCGCCTCCGTTCTGGCCGAGGGCCTGAATCCCGATACCACCACCCTGGCCGTGGTGATGACCGCCTCTCCCCATACCATCTCCGCCGACCGCAAGCTGGCCGCCGCCCTGCACCTCATGCACGATAACGGCTTTCGCCACATGCCGGTGACCGACAACGGCATTCCCATCGGCATGGTGTCGATCCGTGACGCCCTGGGCTCGGAACTGTCCAATTTCGAACGTGAAATGGTGAAGAAGGCCGAGCTGGGCGAAATTCTGGGATAAGCCCACCTTTGCCATGATGTCTCTTTCGTGTATGTAGGGAGCTTCGGTGCCGTTCCGGCACCCTTGGTTAGACCTAGCGCGAAAGAGACCAGCATGACCGCTCCCGCTCCCCTGATGGCCGGCAAGAAGGGCCTTGTCATGGGCGTCGCCAACGATCGCTCCATCGCCTGGGGCATCGCGCAGGCGGCGCGCGCCCAGGGTGCCGAACTGGCCTTCACCTTCCAGGGCGAGGCGCTGGAAAAGCGGGTCCGTCCGCTGGCGGAAAGCGTCGGCTCCAGCATCGTGCTGCCCTGTGACGTCTCGGACGAGGCGTCCATCGACGCCGTCTTCGCCGAATTGGAAAAGCAGTGGGGCAAGCTGGACTTCGTGGTTCATGCCATCGGCTATTCCGACAAGAACGAGTTGCGCGGCCGCTATGCCGACACCAGCCTGCAGAACTTCCTGACCTCCATGCACATCTCGGTGTTCTCGTTCACCTCGGTGGCGCGCCGGGCCTCGGCCATGATGCCCGACGGCGGTTCGCTGCTGACCCTGACCTATTACGGCGCCGAGCGGGTCATGCCCCATTACAACGTCATGGGCGTGTGCAAGGCGGCCCTCGAGGCTTCGGTGCGC
The DNA here is from genome assembly GCA_016195125.1 of Magnetospirillum sp. Classification (GTDB taxonomy): domain Bacteria; phylum Pseudomonadota; class Alphaproteobacteria; order Rhodospirillales; family Magnetospirillaceae; genus Phaeospirillum. The sequence goes on along the minus strand of JACQAD010000185.1, from coordinate 4,572 downwards.
TATCTCGCCGTGGATCTGGGCAACCAGAACATCCGCGTCAACGCGCTGTCGGCCGGTCCCATCAAGACCCTGGCCGCCTCGGGCATCGGCGATTTCCGCTATATCCTCAAGTGGAACGAATACAACAGCCCCCTGAAGCGCAACGTCACCCTGGACGATATCGGCGGCGCCGGCCTCTACCTGCTGTCCGGCCTGTCGTCGGGCGTCTCGGGCGAGACCCATCATGTTGATTGCGGCTATCACGTGGTCGGCATGAAGGCGGTGGACGCTCCCGACATCACCGTCGCCAAGGACTGACCATCGACCCGGTCACCGGCGGCGCCCGGCGTTTGAGGGACACATCGCGACCCGGCCGGCAACGGCCGGGGAGTTGCGGGCAAGGCCCGGCGCCCGGCCGGCAACGGCCGGGGAGTTGCGGGCAAGGCCCGGCGCCGCGTCATGCGGCGGGAGCCAAGCCGCCACCGGCGGCGCCCGGCGTTTGAGGGACACATCGCGACCCGGCCGGCAACGGCCGGGGAGTTGCGGGCAAGGCCCGGCGCCGCGTCATGCGGCGGGAGCCAAGCCGCCACCGGCGGCGCCCGGCGTTTGAGGGACACATGAAATGTCAGGCAACGGCTTCGGGCACCTGTTCCGCTTCACCACCTTCGGCGAGAGCCATGGGCCGGCGATCGGATGCGTGGTCGATGGGGTGCCGCCCCGCATCCCGCTGACCGAGGCCGACATCCAGCGTTATCTGGATCAGAGGAAGCCCGGCCAGAACCGCTTCACCACCCAGCGGCGCGAGCCCGATCAGGTCAAGATCCTGTCCGGGGTGTTCGAGGGCATGACCACCGGCACCTCCATCGGCCTGTTGATCGAGAACACCGACCAGCGCTCCAAGGATTACGGCGAGATCAAGGACAGCTTCCGTCCCGGTCACGCCGATTGGGTCTACCAGCAGAAATACGGCATCCGCGACTATCGCGGCGGCGGGCGCTCCAGCGCGCGGGAAACCGCCATGCGGGTCGCCGCCGGCGCCATCGCCCGCAAGGTCTTGGACGCACTGGTGCCCGGCGGTGTCTCGCTGAGGGGCGCCATGGTCCAGATGGGTCCGCACGCCATCGACCGCTCCTCCTGGAATTGGGATCAGGTCGGGCAAAACCCGTTCTGGTGTCCCGATGCCAAGGCCGCCGCCGCCTGGGAGGACTATCTCGACGAAATCCGCAAGAAGGGCTCTTCCATCGGCGGCGTGGTCGAGGTGGTGGCCGGCAACGTGCCGGTAGGCCTGGGCGCCCCGGTCTACGACAAGCTCGACGCCGATCTGGCCAAGGCCATGATGAGCATCAACGCCGTCAAGGGCGTCGAGATCGGTGACGGCTTCGCCACCGCCGCGCTGACCGGCGAGGAGAATGCCGACGAGATGCGCATGGGCAATGACGGTGCCGTCCGCTTCCTGTCCAACCATGCCGGCGGCATCTTGGGCGGCATCTCCTCCGGCCAGGAGGTGGTGGTGCGCCTGGCGGTCAAGCCGACCTCCTCGATCCTGACCCCAAAGAAAAGCGTTACCCTGCAGGGCCAGGACGTGGAGGTTTCCACCAAGGGCCGCCACGACCCTTGCGTCGCCATCCGCGCCGTGCCGGTGGCAGAGGCCATGATGGCGGTCACCCTGGCCGATCATCTGTTGAGGTCGAGGGCGCAGACAGGCGGTTTCTGACCCAAGGAGCCACGGCCATGACCCCGGAACAGTTCGCCTCCCTGATGCAGCCGATCATCGACTTTGCCGGCGGCAAAGCGGTGGATCGCGACCTGGCGGCGGCACTGAACCAGCGTTTTCCCGCCTCGGGTTCCGATGTGATGGCCGTGGAATACGCCTGCAATTCCGCCATCAAAGCCGGCTGGATGTGCGCCCAGGGCAGTCCCGGCCGCCGCTTCGGCCGGGTGATCCCGGCCTGTCCGCAGACCAGGGATCTGTCGGTGGATGTGATCGACCTCACCGACTTCGCCGGTTCGCTTCACCGTCATCCGCATGGGGAGATCTGTCTGATCATGCCGGTGGACGAGACCGCCAGAGTCGACGGCAAGGGCCGCGGCTGGTGCGTCTACGGCCCCGATTCCACCCATCGCCCCACGGTCAAGGGCGGCCGTGCCCTGGTTCTGTCCCTGTTGCCGGGCGGAGCCATCGAGTTCGTGGAATAGGCCGTCTTCCTCAGTCCTTGCAGACGGCCTTGTCGCCCTGGGTGGCGCAAACCGCCTTGGTGCGATAGGTCAGGTCCAGGCCATTGTCATAGGAGCAGACCACCCGGGTCATGGAGCCGGTGCGGATGATGCCCAGGCTCTGGAATTTCGAGGCCTTGACGGTGGCGGGCGACAGCGAGCAATGCAGATAGCCCTGGAACTCGCCCACTTCCCACAAGGACACGTCCTTGACCTTGTTGTAGTTTTCCGGCGACAGGCAGATCTGGTCGTCCTTGTCGTACAGCCTGGCATTGTCGCCGCAATAGCCGGTGAAGCCCCATTTCAGTTCGGCCTCGCTGGCGCAGCTTCCAACCTGAACAGCGGCGCCCAGATCGGGACAGAGCACTTCCCCGGCCAGGGCGGGCAGCGAAACCAGGGACAGGAATACGGCAAGGCGACGGATCATGGCGGACACTTCTCCCCTGTGAACGGAGGGTATCCTAGCCTCTGCCTGGGTGGCGCGACCTGACATTCGTCAAGTGAGGCGTGGCTGCGACCGATTGTCCAGCAGGCCCTGCAGGATGTAGGCGGCAGCCATCTTGTCCACCACTTCGGCCCGACGCTTGCGCGACGAATCCGCCTCCAGCAGGGTGCGGGTGACCGCCGAGGTGGACAGGCGCTCGTCCCAATAGGTGATGGCGACGTCGCGCAGACGCATCAGATTGGCGGCGAACGAGCGCACCGACTGGCAGCGCGGCCCCTCGCCCCCATCCATCTCCACCGGCAGGCCCAGAACCAGTCCGCCCACCCCGTGCTTGTCGATGATGGCCAGGAGTTCCTCGGCATCCTTGGTGAACTTGGTGCGGCGGATGGTGTCGTAGGGCGTGGCGATGGTGCGGCTGACATCGGACAGCGCCAGCCCGATGGTCTTGGAGCCCAGATCAAGCCCCAGCAGCCGCTGGTCACGGGAAAGGCTGGCGAAGAAATCGGGGGCATTCATGATCGGCATGGGCGCACCATAGCCCAAACCCGGCTCAGCAGCACTCGTCTTCGAGTCGCGCCAGCGCCGCCAGCCCCACCGCGTCACCGGCGGATTCGAACAATTCCTCGATGTAATAGGTGTGCGAGCAGGCCAGGCAAAGCTCGTCGGCCTTGCGCGCCCCCAGCTTGCCCGCCTCGGCCAGGCGCAGGACGAAGCGGTCCCAGAAGCAATTGGCGTAAGCCGGCTGGGCGATCAGGGCGAGGACATGCTCGACTACCACCTTGGCATTGCCCTCGCAATCGATGCCGGAAAAGCTGGAATAGCGGTCGGATGGTCTGGTCGCGGTCATGATGTCTCCTTGCCGCCCCACCATCGCCATGCCTCGCACCAGCGGCAAGAGCCGCCGCACCAAAGGTTGCCGCTCTGCACCAACGGTCAAATCCGGCCCATGAACGGCATTCGTTCCTCGGCGTCGTCAAGCGCCGGGCGAGCGACTTGCGCCCTTGGCCGCCGCGGCATAAGCCGCGCGGCCCTTTGGGCCGAACCAAACCGCACCGAGAAATTTCTCATCGCAGTTTGGCCTCAGACCGCCAGACGGCGCCGCACCAATTCCACCCGCGCCCGGCTGACCGGCACGCGGGGACGGCCGGGCGACGCCATCACCAGCGCCCATTGACCGTCGCGGCGGTCGATAGCCTCGGCATGGTGGAGATTGACGATGAAGGAGCGGTGCACCCTGAGAAACGCTGCCGGATCAAGGCGGCGCAGCAGTTCGGCGAAGGGCAGCTGGCAGAAATGCTCGCCATCGGCGGTATGGACGCGGGTGTAATGGCCCTCGGCCTCCAGATGGACGATGGCGCCGACCTCCAGCAGGGCAACGCCATTGCGCGAGCCCACCGGCAGCTTGACCAGCACCTCGGCCGAGGCCGGTCCCGCCAAAGCCCCATCCAGGCGAAACCCCTCGGGCAGATGAAAGATCAGGCACCAGCCGGGACCGTCGGCCCCCTCGATGGTGGTGACGCGGGCCACCAGGGTGCCGAAGGGTAAGGTCATGGACATGCCCGCCGGCTCGTCCGGCCGCGCCCTTGCCGCGTCGAGCATCCACTGCACCTTGGCCCGCGCCGGCTCGGGATGCAGCCCCAGCAGATCGGCCCCGAGTATGGCGCCCCCCACCGGCTCCAACAGACGCCGCGCCAAGGTATTAGCGGCAACCACCCGCCCCGCCCCATCGACCAGGACCACCCCCACGGGGGCGCGCTGAAGCTGATAGGCGACGGAGGTCATGGAGCGAACGGCCTTGAGTGAAAACACCAAGCCCAGCCTCGAACATCAACGCCGGGAAAGCAAGGTGTGTCGGGGCGAGGCCAATGATCAGGGATGGGACGCGTCCCTTCGCCCCCTTGCCCCCTCACCCCGCCCCTCTCCCGCAAGGGGAG
>JACQAD010000184.1 GCA_016195125.1 Magnetospirillum sp. | reverse complement strand
TGCCGGCGGCGATGTCGGCGCTGGTCACCGAGCGGTCGACGGTGCCGCCGAAATAGACCGGGTCGGGCATGACCAGGACGTCGCCTTCCTTCATATGCTCGGCGAAGCAGGCGATGAACTCGTCCTTCATCAGCCGCAATGGCCCGAAGCCGTGGGGCTGGAACATCAGCAGCAGGCGTCCCGGACCATCATGCAAGGTGGCCAGGGTGGCGGCGATCTTGTCCGGGTTATGGGCGAAATCGTCGATGATGGTGATTCCGGCGGCCGAGCCCACGGTTTCCAGGCGGCGGCGGATTCCCCCGAACTCGGACAGGGCCTGAACCGCATCCTCCAGAGCGATGCCGGCCGCCAGGGTGGCCGACAATGCCGCCAGGGCGTTGGCCACATTATGGCGGCCGGGCACCTTCAGGTGCAGGGCCAAGGCCTTGCCGCTGGCCCGTTCCCGCACGGTGACCGAGATGCCGTCTTGTCGCGGGGTCACGTCGCCGGCCAGCAGGTCGGCGCTCTCGTCCTTCAGGCTGAAGCTGCGCAGGCGATCGGGGGGCAGCGTGGCGGCCAGGGCGCGGGTCTCGTCATTGTCCAGGTTGAGGATGGCGATGCGGGCCTTGGCGGTGAACTCGGCGAACAGGCGGCGCAATTCCTCCATGGATTTATGATCGAGGGCGATGTTGTTCACCACCGCCACGGCGGGAGTGTAATTGGCGATGGAGCCGTCACTTTCGTCCACCTCGGCCACGAAGGCCGGGCCGTCGCCCACCAGGGCGCTGGCGAAGGGGGATTCGGCGGAGGTGAAATTCTTCATCACCGCCCCGTTCATGACGGTGGGGTGGGCGCCGACCCGCTCCAGGATCCAGCCGATCATGCCGGTGGTGGTGGATTTGCCGCTGGTGCCGGCGATGCCGATGGGCAGGCGGGCGGCATTGAACAATCGGGCCAGCAATTGGGCGCGGGTCATCATGGCGGCGCCCAGGGCGCGGGCGGCCTTGACGTCGGGAACGGTTTCCTCCACCGCCGCCGAGGTCACCAGGATCTGCTCGGGCCGGGTCAAGCCGCTGCCGTCCTGGGGATGAAGAGCGATGCCGCGGGCCTTCAGGTAATCGAATTTCGGCGCACTGCGGCCCTGATCCAGGGAACGATCCGAGCCGGCCACCTCGCCACCTCGGGCCTTGACGATCAACGCCAGGGGCAGCATGCCGCTGCCGCCGATTCCGCAGAAGAAATAGGGGCTGTCTTGGGTCATGGGCGAAAGCTACAATCCACCCGGTGCGGTGGCAAGGGATTCGGGGCATGCCGGGGGCCAGGACCAGAACCAGAATCGGAGTGGTGGCGCCGGGCGGCCGCATCGAGCCCGAGGTGGCCGAGCGGGTCACCGCCCTGGCGGCGCGGCTTTATCCCGACGGCCGCCTCGACCTGATCTTTCATGCCCAATGTTTCGAAAGCGCCGGCCATTTCGCCGGCACCGACGAGGCGCGGCGGGCCGCCTTCGCGGCCATGGCCAATGACCCGAGCCTGGATGCACTGTGGTTCGCCCGTGGCGGTTACGGCGCCTGCCGGCTGCTGGACAAATTGCTGCCGGATCTGGATGAGGCCTCGCGGCGCAAGACCTATCTGGGCTATTCCGATGCGGGCTCGGTGCTGGGGGCGTTGTACGGGCGCGGCTATGCCCGCGTCGCCCATGGCCCCATGCCGGTGGACATCACCCGGCGGGGCGGCGAGGCGGCGGTGGCTCGCGCCCTGGCCTTCCTGGTCGAGCATCGCCGCGAAACCCTCGAGCCGTCGCTGTCGCCCGAGGTGCCGGCGGCGGCGTTCAATCTCACCATCCTCTGCCATCTGCTGGGAACGCCATGGCAGCCCGATCTGGCCGGGCATGTGCTGATGATCGAGGAGGTGGGCGAGTACATGTACCGCATGGACCGCGACCTGTTCCAGCTGACCGCCAATCCGGCCATACGCGGACTGGCCGGGCTGAAGCTGGGGCGCTGTTCGGATATTCCCGCCAACCAGCCCGATTTCGCCCAGACCGAGGAGCAGATGGCGCGCTCGTGGTGCGCGCGCTCGGGCATCACCTATCTGGGCCGCGCCGATATCGGCCACGATATCGGCAACAAGGTGGTGCCGTTCGGCCTGTGGTGGGTGTGAAATCTCCGAAATCGGAATCATAGTGCATGTCTGGGCTAGCCAGACTCGGGCGCTCGTGGTTCACTACGCCTCTTGGAATCGGGCTTACTTACGGGTGCGGGGATCATGGTCGAACAGGCGGAATTCGCCGTTCTTGCCAGGCGGCTGGGTGATCGGGTCAAGCGCTTCCGCGCCGGACGCGGCATGTCGCGCAAGGATCTGTCCCAGCACGCCGGCATCTCCGAGCGCTATCTGGCCCAGCTGGAAGGCGGCCAGGCCAATGTCAGCTTCAACATCCTGTGGCTGCTGGCCCAGGCCATGGACACCCCCATCACCGAACTGATCGAAGCCGATGCCGACGGCCATCACCCGGATCTGCCCCTGGCCAAGAAGTTCCTGGACACCCTGACGCCCGACCAGCAATCCGAGGCCTATGTCTTGTTGCGCCAGAATTTCAAGCGCGGCCTCAAGATGTCGCGGCGGGTGGCCCTGATCGGCCTGCGTGGTGCCGGCAAGACCTCGCTGGGCAAGGCTCTGGCCGAGCGCTATCAGGTGCCCTTCGTGCGCGTCACCTCGGTGATCGAGCAGATCGCCGGCATGGATATGACCGAGATCCTGTTGTCCATGGGTCAGAAGGGCTATCGGCGCCTGGAATATTCGGCCCTGGAGAAATCGGTGGAGAGCCATGCCTCCATGGTGCTGGAGGCGGGCGGCTCGCTGGTGTCGGAAGCCCAGACCTTCGACCTGCTGCTGCATTCGTGCTTCACCGTCTGGGTCCAGGCCTCGCCCGAGGACCACATGCGTAGGGTGATGGGCCAGGGCGATCTGCGCCCCATCGCCGGCCAGCAGATGGCGGCCATGGAGGATCTGAAGACCATCCTGGACGCCAGACGCCCCCTGTATGGCCGCGCCGACGCCGTCCTCAACACCTCGGGCCGGACGGTGGAGCAGAGCCTGGATGAATTGTCGCGCCTGTGCGCGCCGCATCTGGGGCTGTAGTTTTCGCCGCTCATGCATTATAGTGCATGAGATGAAGACCTCGACGCCCGCCTTCCGCCGCCTCGGCCCCGCTGCCGCCTCGCCCGACGCTCTGGCCGAGATCGCGGCCTTGCTGCCTACGGATTTCCGCCGCCGCGATCTGCTGATCGAAAACCTGCATTGCTTGCAGGATCATTTCGGAGGCCTGTTCCGCCGCCATCTCGCCGCCCTGGCCGAGGACATGCGCCTCGCCCCCGCCGAAATCCACGAGGTCGCCAGTTTCTACGCCCATTTCCGCCTGCTGCCCGATGACCAGGCGGCGCCGCGAACGGTGGTGCGCCGCTGCATCGGTCCGGCCTGCTCCATGCGCCGGGACGCCGAGGCGCCGCTGCCCGAGGATGCCTTGGTGGAGGATGCCCCCTGCCTGGGCCTGTGCGACCATGCCCCGGCCGCCCTGATCGGCAAGATGCCGTTCGCCCTCGCCCGTGGGGAGGAGATCGCCGCGAGGCAATGCCAGCCCGGCGATTACGCCCGGCTCGGCCGCTGCCTGTCGGGTGAGCTGACACGGGACGCGGTGCTGGAAGAGCTGGAGCGGGCCGATCTGCGCGGCATGGGCGGGGCCGGTTTTCCCGCCGCCCGCAAATGGCGTCTGGTGGCGTCGCAGGCGGCACGGCCGCTGGTGGTGGTCAATGCCGACGAGGGCGAGCCCGGCACCATCAAGGACCGCTTCTTCCTGGAGAGTGCGGCGCGGCAGGTGCTGGAAGGCGCCCTGATCGCCGCCTGGGCGGTGGGGGCCGAGGCGATCTACCTCTATCTGCGTGACGAGTATAGCGACCTCCACGCCCTGATGGCCGACGAGATCAGGGCGGCGCCGACGGACCTTCCCATCCATCTGCGCCGGGGCGCCGGTGCTTATATCTGCGGCGAGGAATCGGCGCTGATCGAAAGCCTGGAGGGCAAGCGCGGCCTGCCGCGCCAGCGCCCGCCCTATGTGGCCGAGCAAGGCCTGTTCGGGCGGCCCACCCTGGTCAACAATGTGGAGACTCTCTACTGGGTCAGCCGCATCCTGGGCGAGGGCGCCGCCCTGTTCACCGCCCAGGGCCGCAACAATCATAAGGGGCTGCGCACCTATTCGGTCTCGGGCCGGGTCAGGCGGCCGGGCGTCAAGATCGCCCCCAACGGCATCACCATCGCCGAGCTGATCGAGGAATTCTGCGGCGGCATGGAGGAGGGTCACCAATTGGTGGCCTATCTGCCCGGCGGCGCCTCGGGCGGCTTTCTGCCCGCCCATCTCCAGCCGCCCCTGGCCTTCGGCGCCGTCGAGGAATATGGCGGGTTCATCGGCTCGGCCGCCGTGATGGTGTTCTCGCAAGCCGACGATCTGCGGCAATTGGCACTTAACCTCGCCCGCTTCTTCGCCCATGAGAGCTGCGGCCAATGCACGCCATGCCGGGTGGGGACCGACAAATCCGTCGGCCTGCTGGCCCAAGGGCACTGGGACCGGGCCCTGCTGGATGATCTGGCCCGGGTCATGCGCGACGCCTCCATCTGCGGCCTCGGCCAGGCGGCCCCCAATGTCTGGCAGAGCCTGCTGCGCCATTTCCCGGAGCTCATGCCATGATCCGCTTCACCCTGGACGGGGCCGAGGTCGAAGCCCGGGACGGCGAGACCCTCTGGGAGGTGTCCAAGCGTCTGGGGCGGACCCTGCCGCATCTCTGCCATGCCGACCGCGAGGGCTTCACGCCCGAGGGCAATTGCCGGGCCTGCGTGGTCGCCATCCAGGGTGAGCGCGCCCTGGCCGCATCCTGCCGCCGCAAGGCCACCTCCGGCATGGTGGTGGAAACCAGGGGCGAGCGGGTGGAAAAGACCCGCAGGCTGGTGTTCGAATTGCTGGCGGCCGATCAGCCGCCCCGCGCCCAGGCGCCCGACCCGGATTCCGCCTTCTGGCGCTGGGCGGACGTGGTGGGCGTGCACGAAAGCCGTTTCGCGGCGACGGCGGCCGCTATCGCCGCCGACCGCACTCACCCGGCCATGGCGGTGCGGCTCGACGCCTGTATCCATTGCACCTTGTGCCTGCGCGCCTGCCGCGAGGTCCAGGTCAACGACGTCATCGGCATGGCGGGAAGGGGTGCCCACAGCCGCATCGTCTTCGACTTCAACGAATCCATGGGCGCCAGTTCCTGCGTCGGCTGCGGCGAATGCGTCCAGGCCTGCCCCACCGGGGCGCTGCTGCCCGCCTCCGGTCCCATCCGGGCCGAACGTCGGGTGGAATCCCTGTGCCCGTTCTGCGGGGTGGGCTGTCAGCTCACCTATCACGTGGCGGGCGGCGAGATCATCGCCGCCGAGGGCCGCGACGGTCAGGCCAACCATGAACGCCTGTGCGT
>JACQAD010000183.1 GCA_016195125.1 Magnetospirillum sp. | reverse complement strand
GCCAAGCCCGCCAGTACCGGCCCCTCCATCGAAGCGCTGGTGCGCGAAGGCTTCGTGGAATTGTGCATGCCCGCCAGCGTGGCCGTGAACGAGAATCTGGACGTCTTGCTGTTCCATGGCGAGGTCGACAGCTTTGTCCGTTTTCCCCAGGGGCGACCCAGCCAGAACCTGTCCAAGATGATCGTCGAGGATTTCCGCATCGACCTGCGCGCCCTGGTCCATCGGGCCCGTGAGAGCGGTAATCTGGCCATGGGCGCCCGGCGCCCGCTGCGGACCCGCGACGGAGATTGCATGGCCCGGCTGGCGGTACGGCCGCTGAAGGTGGGGCCCACCCGCGAATTCCTCTATCTGGTCAGCTGCGAGCGGGTGGATTCCCAGACCGGGGACGCCACCGCCGAGATCGCCGTCTCGTCCACCAACGAGGCCCGGGTCATCGAGTTGGAGCAGGAGCTGGTCGCCACCCGCGAACACCTTCAGACCGTGGTCGAGGAACTGGAGACCTCCAACGAGGAATTGCAGGCCCTCAACGAGGAGATGCAGGCCGCCAACGAGGAACTGCAATCCTCCAACGAGGAGCTGGAAACCTCCAACGAGGAGCTTCAGTCCACCAACGAGGAACTGACCACCGTCAACGAGGAACTGCAGGTCCGCAGTACCGAGCTGGGCAACGCCAATGCCGACCTGATGAACATTCAGGACAATGTGGGCTTCCCCATGCTGGTGGTGGACAAATCGCTGCGCATCACCCGCTTTACGCCTCAGGCGGCGCGACTGTTCGGCCTGCTGCCGTCCGACGCCGGCCAGTTGATCACCGCCGTGCCCAGCCAGTTGCACATCAAGAGCCTGCGCACCCTGCTGGCCTCGGTGATCGGCGGTTCGACCACCCATGAGGAGGTGGTGGAGAACGACGGACGCATCTACCGCATGATCATCGTCCCCTATCGCGACCTGCACGACCAGACCGCGGGCGCCATTCTCAGCTTCATCGACGAAACCGATCTGCGCACCACCCAGAAGAACCTGGAATCCACCGTCGGCAGTCTGCGCGCCGCCCAGGCCGACCTCAACACCGCCAAGGAAGTGGCCGAGGCAGCCAACCACGCCAAATCGGAATTCCTGGCCAATATGAGCCACGAATTGCGCACGCCGCTCAACGCCATCCTGGGCTTCACCCAGATCATGGCCGATGAGATGTGGGGCAAATTGGGCGATCCCCGCTACAAGGAATATGCCGAGATCATCCTGGACAGCGGCCAGCATCTGCTGTCCCTGATCAATCAGGTCTTGCAGATGTCCAAGATCGAAGCCGGCAAGACCGTGCTGCACGACGATCCGGTCAACGTCTCGGACCTGATCACCGGCACCGTGCGATTGCTGTCGTCCCAGGCGGTGATCGCCAAGGTCGATCTCACCACCGCCATCCAGGCGGAACTGCCCATGGTCAAGGGCGACCAGACGGCGTTGCAGCGGGTCATTCTCAACCTGCTGGGCAATTCCATCAAATTCACCCGGCCGGGCGGCAAGATTTCCATCACCGCCAGCACCGATTCGGATGGAATGATGGTCAAGGTCAGCGATACCGGCATCGGCATCCGGGCCGATGATCTGGAACGGGTGCTGATGCCGTTCGAACAGGGCGGCCCCCGAGTCGTGCGCGAGCGCGAGGGGATCGGCCTCGGATTGCCCATCGCCAAATCCCTGGTGGAGATGCATGGCGGCCGATTGATGATCGAAAGCCGGGAAGGCCAAGGCACCGTCGCCCAGGTCCACTTCCCGTCCGAGCGTCTCCTGCGCGCCGGCTGAGGAGGGCTCTCGGGCCAAAGCCGTATTGAAAAGCGGGCCGCCCGCGCCGATACTCTTCATCGGATGGGGGCAAGGACCGGGTTCGGCATCATGGACACGATCGACGGCGGCTTGGCCCGCGTTTCCCTATTCTCCAACATGAGCGAAGCCGCCCTGGGCGACATCGAGGCCCGCTGCAACTGGGCGCGGGTCGCCTCCGGCCAACAGATCTTCGACAAGGACAGCGACACGCTGGAAGTCTATTTCGTGGTCGAGGGCGCCGTGCGGATTCTGACCACCGGCACCGAAGACCGCGAAGTGGCGCTGGCCGATGTCATCGCCGGCAATTACTTCGGCGAATTGGCCGCCATCGACGGCATGAAGCGCTCGGCCCGCGTGGTCGCCACCAAGGATTCCATCCTGGCCTCGCTGGAAGGCCCCGCCTTCCTCGATCTCATGCGGCAATACCCGGATATCGCCATCAAGGTGGTGGAACGCCTGACCCGCATCGTTCGCAGCCTCGATAGCCGCGTCACCCAATTGTCCACCCAGAACGAGACCCAGCGGGTCTGGGCGGAAATCCTGCGCCTGGCCCAGCCCGACCCGGCCAAGCCGGATTCCTGGCAGATCCCCGACCTGCCCAACCACAAGGAAATCGCCGCCTGGGCCGGCACCTCCCGCGAGCAGGTCGCTCAGGCCATCGGCGAATTGGCCCGCGACGGCATCGTGCGCCGGCGTTCCATGGGCCTGGTCATCTGCGACCTGCCCCGTCTGCAATTGATGGCCCAGACCCGCGGCGCCGCCTGAGATTTCGTCACCCTCTCTCCTTGCATCGCCCGGCCTTCCGCAGAGTCATGATTCTGCGGAGACTCTGCCACGACTCGGCTTTACTTAAAATTTGACGCAATCTGCACAAATAAAACTATCGTCTCTGTGCCTTTATTCACAGAAGACCATAGGCGTTAGTGTCATATTGGTTCTCAAGAGACAAGGGCGGGAATGAAAACGATCTGCAAACCCCGATGCTCTCTAGTAACAACCAAGTCAGCGCCCCATCAGGTGGCCGCTTGAAACTAAGGAGAACCACAATGTTCGCTTCGATCCGCACTCTGATGACCAAGTTTTCCCGTGACGAGCAGGGCGCCACCGCCATCGAATACGGCCTGATCGCCGCTCTGATCTCGATCATCGCCATCCCCGGCATGCTGCTGGTCGGCCCCAAGCTTCTGACCGCCTTCAACACCATCGCCACCAACATCTGATCGCGGCACCGCTTGAAAGCGCCCTCCCTCCGGGGAGGGCGCTTTTGCGTTGCGCCGCTCGAGAGCATCAGCCCCGAGCGACTTATCTAAAATTTTATACAATCTGCATAAATAAAAATAAGCCTATGTGGTAGTCATCACATATCTCTTTAGTCGGTTAGCGTAATGTGTGTCTTACGAGATGAGGGCGGGAACAAGACAAACCCAATACTTCTCGGTGAAATTCAACAGCGCCTTCGGCAAGTCCAGGGCAGCCACTTAGGAGAAAACCAATGTTCGCTTCGATCCGCACTCTGATGACCAAGTTCTCCCGTGACGAGCAGGGCGCCACCGCCATCGAATACGGCCTGATCGCCGCTCTGATCTCGATCATCGCCATCCCCGGCATGCTGCTGGTTGGCCCCAAGCTCCTGGCCGCCTTCAACACCATCGCCACCAACATCTGATCTCAAGGGTGGCGACAAGCCACCACCCGGGGTCCGAGATCGCGCCTCCCCCACCGGGGAGGCGCTTCCGTTAGGGAGATGGGCATGGGCGACGCGATCAACCTCCTGGCGTTCGGCTTGTTCGTGGCGGCATTGCTGGACGCCGCTTTCTGCGACATGGCGGGATTTCGGATTCCCAACCGGGCACCTTTACTGCTGACGGCCGCCTTTGTTCCCATGGCCGCTCTCGGCGGCTGGCCGCTGGACCACTGGATGCTGCATCTGGGCACCGCCCTGGCCGCTTTCGCCGTCGGCATGGTTCTGTTCAGCCTGGGCGTCTGGGGCGGCGGCGACGCCAAGCTGGTGCCGGCGGTGATGCTGTGGACCGGATTGGAGGGAATGCCCCGCTTCCTGCTGATCATGGCACTGGTCGGCGGCATGCTGGCCCTGCTGGCGCTGCTGGCCCGTCGCGTTCCCCTCGGCCCCGAAGGCCCGGCGCGGCGCTGGGGCGAGAGACTGGCGGCCACCGGACATATTCCCTATGGTGTTGCCATTGCCGTCGGGGGACTGGACTGGGCGGCCCTCAGCCTTCTGAACGGCTGAGGGCCGACGTCAAGGGAAGGGGAAAGGTGGGATCATGCGCCCCATTGCCATCATCGTCGTGGTCGCGACCCT
>JACQAD010000142.1 GCA_016195125.1 Magnetospirillum sp. | reverse complement strand
GGGCAGAAATGCACCGCCATCCGCCGGGTGCTGGTGCCCCGCAACCGGGTTGACGAGGTCATCGCTTCCCTGGGGACGGCCCTGGCCAAGACCAGGATGGGCGACCCCCGCCAAGAAGGTGTGCGCATGGGGCCGCTGGTCAGCCGCGCCCAGGCCCAGGCCGCCTGGGACGGTCTGGTCAGGCTGAAGGCCGAAGCCCGCGTGGTGGCGGGTGGCGGTGCCGATGACGGCTCCTGCTTCGTGCCCGCCACCCTATTGCTGTGCGAGCGGCCGCTGGAGGCCAAGGCCGTGCACGAGATCGAGGTGTTCGGCCCCGTCGCCACCCTGATGCCCTATGACAGCGTCGACGAGGCCATCACCCTGGCCCGCAAGGGCGGCGGCTCCCTGGCCGCCTCGGTCTTCACCGGCGATGCGGGGTTCGTGGCCGAGTTCGTGCCCGCCATCGCCACCGCCCATGGCCGTGTCCTGGTGGTGGATGCGGCCGTGGCCGCCAGCCATTCCGGCCACGGCGTGGTCATGCCCCAATGCGTCCATGGCGGACCCGGCCGGGCCGGCGGCGGCGAGGAGCTGGGCGGCCTGCGCGGCCTGCGCTTCTACATGCAGCGCAGCGCCCTCCAGGGCAACAAGGCCATGCTGGAACAGCTCACCGCGGCGGCGACCATCGCGGCGTTGTGACGGTCTGAAAGCCGGATGTTCATGGGGTGACGGAGGAGGGCCGTCACCCCATATGCATTTTAATGCCGCTTATCCGGTAAATCGGTACTTTAATACCAAATCGCTCTTGCGAATAATTCCAATGCTGCATTATAGTGCATGCAGTCACCCCAACCAAGGCGCCAAGCCCATGATCGACTTTCAAACCTCTCCCGATCGCTACCGCCACTGGAAGCTCGCCTTCGACGGTGCCGTGGCGACTCTGACCATGGACGTGGACCCGACCAGCACCCTGGCGCCGGGCTACGAGCTCAAGATGAATTCCTATGATCTCGGCGTCGATATCGAGCTGTACGACGCCATTCAGCGTCTGCGCTTCGAGCATCCCGAGGTGCGCGCCGTGGTGATAGCCTCGGCCAATCCCAAGATCTTCTGCGCCGGCGCCAACATCAAGATGCTGGGCGTGTCGTCCCACGGTCACAAGGTCAACTTCTGCAAGTTCACCAACGAGACCCGCAATTCCATTGAGGACGCCACCGCCAACTCGCAGCAGAAATACCTCTGCGCGGTCAGCGGCACGGCGGCCGGCGGCGGCTACGAACTGGCGCTCGCCACCGATTACATCATGATGGTCGATGACGGCAATACGGCGGTGTCCCTGCCGGAAGTGCCGCTGCTGGCGGTTCTGCCCGGCACCGGCGGCCTGACCCGCGTGGTGGATAAGCGCAAGGTCCGGCGCGATCTGGCCGACATCTTCTGCTCCATCGAGGAAGGCGTGAAGGGCAAGCGCGCCGTGGAATGGCGCCTGGTGGACGAAGTGGTTCCGTCCTCGTCCTTCAAGGACGCGGTCAAGGCCCGCGCCGCGGTCATGGCGGCGACCTCCGACCGCCCCGGCGGCAAGGGCGTGACCCTGACCCATCCGGCGCGCGCGATCAGCGCCGATGCGGTGAGCTATCCCCATATCGAGATCACCTTCGACCGCGACAACCGTGCCGCCAATATCACGCTGAAGGGGCCGCAGACCGCCGCCCCCACCGATGTGGCCGCCATCCACGCCCAGGGCGTCGACTTCTATCCCCTGGCTCTGGCCCGCGAGCTGGATGACGCCATCCTGCATCTGCGCGCCAACGAGACCTCCGTCGCCACCTGGGTGATCCGCACCGAGGGCAGCCATGATCTGGTGGCCGGCTACGACGCCCTGCTGCAGAAATTCGGAACGTCGGACTGGCTGGTGCGCGAGATCCTGCTGTACTGGAAGCGGACGTGCAAGCGTCTGGACGTCACCAGCCGCACCCTGTTCGCCCTGGTGGAGCCGGGCTCATGCTTTAGCGGCTTCATGGCCGAGATCCTGTTCGCCGTGGACCGCTCCTACATGCTGGACGGCACCTTCGAAGGGTCTGATGCCCAGCCCGCCACCATCCGCCTGTCCGGCCTGAACTTCGACGGCCTGCCCATGGGCAACGGCATCTCGCGCCTTGCCACCCGCTTTCTGGGCGAGCCCGACAGCGTGGCCAAGGCCAAGGATGAGATCGGCAAGGATCTGGACGCGGCCGCCTGCGCCGCTCTGGGTCTGGTCACCGGCACCCCCGACGACATCGACTGGGAAGACGAGATCCGCCTGATGATCGAGGAGCGCGCCGCCTTCTCTCCCGATTCCCTTACCGGCATGGAAGCCAATTTGCGCTTCGCCGGCCCCGAGACCATGGAAACCAAGATCTTCGGCCGCCTGACCGCCTGGCAGAACTGGATCTTCCAGCGCCCCAACGCCGTCGGCGAACAGGGCGCCCTGAAGCTCTACGGCACCGGCAAGCGCGCCGCCTACAATCAAGAAAGGGTGTAACTCAAATGAGCAGCATCAATTACGCCGAAAAGATCCCCAACAACGTCAACCTGTCCGAGGATCGTCGGCTCCAGCGCGCGCTGGAATCCTGGCAGCCCCATTATATCGACTGGTGGAAGGAGATGGGCCCCGAAGGCACGTCCACCTCGGAAATCTACCTGCGCACCGCCATCTCCGCCGAGCCCGACGGCTGGGCCCAGTTCGGCCACGTCAAGATGGAGGATTACCGCTGGGGCATCTTCCTGGCGCCGCCGGAAAAGGAGCGCAAGGTCAATTTCGGTGCCCATAAGGGCGTCGATGCCTGGCAGGAAGTGCCCGGCGAGTACCGCTCCATGCTGCGCCGCCTGATCACCGTGCAGGGCGATACCGAGCCGGCCTCGGTGGAACAGCAGCGCCTGCTGGGCAAGTGCTGCCCCTCGCTTTACGATCTGCGCAATCTGTTCCAGGTCAACGTCGAGGAAGGCCGCCACCTGTGGGCCATGGTCTATCTGCTGCACGCCCATTTCGGCAAGGATGGCCGCGAAGAGGCCGAGGAGATGCTGCAGCGCCGCTCCGGGGATGCCGACAAGCCCCGCATCCTCGGCGCCTTCAATGAGAAGACCGCCGATTG
The DNA here is from genome assembly GCA_016195125.1 of Magnetospirillum sp. GTDB lineage: Bacteria > Pseudomonadota > Alphaproteobacteria > Rhodospirillales > Magnetospirillaceae > Phaeospirillum. The sequence continues at coordinate 9,143 of JACQAD010000142.1, read as the reverse complement.
GCTGGCCTTCTTCATGTTCACCTTCATCACCGACCGCGACGGCAAGTACCAGCTCTGCGCCCTGGCCGAATCCGGCTTCGATCCGCTGTCGCGCTCGTGCCGCTTCATGCTGACCGAGGAAGCCCACCACATGTTCGTGGGTGAATCCGGCGTCGGCCGCATCATCGAGCGCGCCTGTCAGGTGATGAAGGAAAACCGCACCGACGACGTCAGGAAGTTCGGCGTCATCGACCTGCCCACCATCCAGCGCTACCTCAACTTCCACTACTCGGTGACCTCGGACCTCTACGGCGCCGAAGTCTCCACCAACGCGGCGACCTCGTACAATATGGGCCTCAAGGGCCGCTACGAGGAGACCAAGATCGGCGACGACCATCAGCTCGAGCACACCACCTATTCGGTGCTGCATCCGGTCAACGGCGGCTTTACGGCCATCGAGGTTCCGGCGCTGAACGCCTTGAACGAACGCCTGCGCCTGGATTGGGCCGAGGACGTGGCCAAGGGCGTCGATCGCTGGAACAAGATCATCGCCAAGCACGGCATCGACTTCAAACTGACCCTGCCCCATCTGGCCTTCAACCGCGCCATCGGTCACTTCTCCGATATCGCCGTCGATCCCACCGGCAAGGTCATCTCCACCGAGGAATTCGCCCGTCGCCGTGACGAGTGGCTGCCCTCGGAAAGCGACCTCGCCTATGTCCTGTCCCTGATGGGCGGCGCCGTCACCAAGCCCGGCCAGTTCGCCAACTGGATCGCGCCGCCGGCCCGCGGCATCAACAATCAGTCGGTGGATTTCGACTACGTGCGGTTCGCCTGATTGCTGCTCCTGTCACCCCCGCCTGGGCGGGGGTGACAATTTCTTGTGAGAAACGAGGCCGTTCATGGAACTCCGCCGCCAGCACCTGATCGACCCGGTGGTCTGCATCCGCTGCAACACCTGCCAGGAAGCCTGCCCGGTCGATGCCATCACCCATGATGCCAATAATTACGTGGTGTCCTTCGAGAAGTGCACCGGCTGCCGCACCTGCGTCTCGCCCTGCCCGACCGGGGCCATCGACAATTGGCTGCTGGTGGATAATCCGTGGAACATCGAGGCCCAGTTCGGCTGGGACGAGCTGCCCGTCGAGCAATCTGGCCCCGGCGAGTCCGAGCCGGCGCCGCTGCCGCCCGAGGAGGTGAGCGACCTGCTGGCCGCCGCCACCGCCACCACCGGCCCCTCGGTGCCGGCTCCGGCCAACGCCTCCAAGCCCTATGTCAATCTGTACTCGCGCGAGAAGCCGGTGCTGGCCCGCGTCGCCGGCAATATGCGCATCACCGGCGAGAACACCGAATCCGACATCCATCATGTGGTGCTGGATTTCGGCTCCAACGCCTTTCCCTTTCTGGAAGGCCAGAGCATCGGCATCGTGCCGCCCGGCGTGGATGCCAAGGGCCGCGCCCATAATATCCGGCTTTATTCCATCGCCAGCCCGCGTGAGGGCGAGCGCACCGGCTTCAACAATCTGGCCCTGACGGTCAAGCGGGTGCCGGGCGGAACCGGCTCCAATTATGTCTGTGATCTGAAGAAGGGCGACGAGGTCAGGGTGGCCGGTCCCTTCGGCCAATCCTTCCTGATGCCCGACGATCCCGAGGCCAACATCGTCATGATCTGCACCGGCACCGGCTCGGCGCCGTTCCGGGCCTTTACCGAGCGCCGCCGGCGCGGTACCCACGAATCCTCGGGCAAGCTGATGCTGTTCTTTGGTGCCCGCACTCCCGAGGAGCTGCCCTATTTCGGGCCGCTGATGAAGCTGCCCAAGGCCCTGATCGACGTCAATCTGGCCTTCTCACGCGTCGACGGCCAGCCCAAGCAATACGTTCAGGACAAGCTGCGCCAGCGATCCGATGACCTGGCCGCCCTGCTGGGGTCGGCCAAGACCCATATCTATATCTGCGGCCTGAAGGGCATGGAGCAGGGCTGCGACGAAGCCTTCGCCGATCTGTGCCGCCTGCACGGCCTCGATTGGGCCGAACTGCGCCCCTTGATGCGCAAGGACGGCCGCTACCATGTGGAGACCTACTGACATGGATCTGCCCGAGGGTCTCTTCACCCACGAGCGCCGGGTCCATTTCGGCGATTCCGACGCGGCGCGCATCGTCTATACGCCGCGCTTCCTGGAATACGCCATGGAGGCCCTGGAGATCTTCATGGCCGACTGGATCGGCTATGACTGGTACCACATCAACCGGGTTCACGGCTTCGGCACCCCCTTCGTCAGGATCGGCATGGAGATCAAGGCGCCGTTGCGCCCCGGCGACCGGGTGATGATCCGCGTGCTGGTGGACAAGGTCGGCGGCTCGTCCCTGCATTTCCGTACCGTGGGCGTGCGTAAGGACGGGGTGACCGCCTTCGAGACCAGCTTCGTCTGCGTCGTCGCCGATCAGGAGGCGGAAAAGGCGGTGCCGATTCCCGCTCCCATGCGGGCCCGCCTCGAAGCCTATCGCGACCGTCTGGCGGCGATGGCGGAGGCGGCGCAATGACCATCCTGGTTGCGCGAGACGGCGACGTCACCACCCTCACCCTCAACCGCCCCGACAAGCTCAACGCCTTCAATGCCGAGATGCACGCGGCGTTGCGCGACGCCCTGGACAAGGTGGCGACCGACGGCAGCCGCTGTCTGGTGCTGACCGGAGCGGGACGGGCCTTCTGCGCCGGGCAGGATCTGTCCGACCGGGTGCGCAAGCCCGGCGATCCGCCGCCCGATCTCGGCGCCTCGCTGGAGGCCAATTACAATCGCCTGATCCGCACCCTGAAAGCCCTGGAGATGCCGGTCCTGTGCGCCGTCAACGGCATCGCCGCCGGGGCCGGCGCCAATCTGGCCCTGGCCTGCGACATCGTGGTGGCGGGCCGCTCGGCCAGCTTCGTGCAAAGCTTCGGCAAGGTCGGCCTGATCCCCGATTCCGGCGGTACCTGGGCTCTGCCGCGTCTGGTGGGCCAGGCCCGCGCCACGGCGCTGATGATGCTGGGCGACAAGGTCGGCGCCGAGCAGGCGCAGCAATGGGGGATGATCTGGCAATGGGTCGAGGACGATCATCTGGCCGGCACCATTGCCGGCATGGCCGCCCATCTGGCATCCATGCCGACCAGGGGGCTGGCGCTGCTGAAGCAGGCCTTGGGGCAATCGGGGGGCAATTCCCTGGACGCCCAACTGGATCTCGAACGCGATCTCCAGGCCCAGGCCGGGCGTTCCCACGATTATGCCGAGGGGGTCCGCGCCTTCGTCGAGAAACGTCCGCCCCGTTTCGAGGGCCGATGATTTCCTGGGGAGCAATTCCCATATACCGGTGACCTCAAACCAGGAGAGCGGCATGGCCGAGCGGTCGTTCCAGCACGAGATCAATTCCCTGAGACTGGGAGCGGGCGAGGTCTTCCGGGGCGAGGGCATCCTGGCGGTGACCAAGGCCCTGCTGCAATCGGGCGTCAGCTACGTTGGTGGTTACCAGGGCGCGCCGGTGTCGCATCTGATGGACGTGCTGGTGGAGGCCGAGGATCTGCTGTCCGAATTGGGCGTGCATATCGAGGCCTGCACCAACGAGGCCGGGGCGGCGGCCATGCTGGGCGCCTCCATCGCCTATCCCATCCGCGGCGCCGTCACCTGGAAATCGGTGGTGGGCACCAATGTGGCCTCGGACGCCTTGTCCAATCTGGCCTCGCCCGGGGTGATCGGCGGGGCGCTGATCATCATCGGCGAGGATTATGGCGATGGCGCCTCGGTGATTCAGGAGCGCAGCCACGCCTTCGCCATGAAATCGTCCCTGTGGCTGTTGGACCCGCGCCCGCATCTGCCCAACATCGTCGCCATGGTCGAGCACGGCTTCGCCCTGTCCGAGGCCAGCAATACCCCGGTGATGCTGGAATTGCGGATCAAGGCCTGCCACGTCACCGGCAGTTTCGAGACCAAGGACAACCGGGCCGGCGCCGGGATTCAGGAAACGGCGGGCTTCGATTACGGACGCCTGTCCCATCCGCCCTCCACCTTCGCCCACGAGATCGCCAAGGTCGAGCAGCGCCTGCCCGCCGCGAGGGCCTATATCGCCGAGCACAAGCTCAACGAACACTTTCCCGGCAGCCGCGACGATCTCGGCATCATCGTCCAGGGCGGCCTTTACAACAGCCTGATGCGGGCTCTGTCCCGCCTGGGTCTGGCCGATGCCCTGGGCAATTCGAGCATTCCCATTTACTGCCTCAACGTCACCTATCCCCTGTTGCCCGAGGAAGTGACGCAATTCTGCGCCGCCAAGCGCGCCGTGCTGATGGTGGAAGAAGGGTCGCCCGATTACATCGAGCAGGCAATGGGCCAGATCCTGCGCAAGGCTGATCTCCAGACCCGGCTGTGCGGCAAGGATTGTCTGCCCATGGCCGGGGAGTACACCTCGGACGTGCTGGTGGCCGGGCTGGCCCGGTTCCTGGATACCGCTCAGGCCCATCAGGTGGCCGAGGGGATCGCCGATCACAAGGCTCGCTCCGCCGCCCTGCTGGACCAGGAGCTGCCCGGTCGTCCCCCCGGTTTTTGCACCGGCTGCCCCGAGCGGCCGGTCTTCGCCGCCCTTAAGCTGGCCCAGAAGGAGGTGGGAGCCACCCATGTCTCCGCCGATATCGGCTGTCATTCCTTCGGCACCCTGCCGCCGTTTTCCATGGGCAATTCCATCTTGGGCTTCGGCATGAGCCTGGCCTCGGCCGCAGCGGTGGGCGCCGCCACCGGCAAGCGCCCGGTGGCGATCATGGGCGATGGCGGCTTTTGGCATAACGGCATCATCTCGGGCGTCGCCGGCTCGCTGTTCAACAAGAATGACGGTGTGCTGGTGATTCTGCAGAACGGCTACACCTCGGCTACCGGCCAGCAATTCATGCCGTCCACCCTGGCCGAGGGCCACCGCGCCGAGACCCCCATGGATATCGAGCGCACCTTGACGGTCATGGGGGTCAAGTGGCTGCGCAAGGTCCGCTCCTACTCGGTCGCCACCATGCGGCAGACCCTGGCCGAGGCCATCAAGGGGGCGGGCAAGGGCCTGCGGGTCATCATCGCCGACGGCGAGTGCCAACTGGCCCGCCAGCGCCGGGTCAAGGCCGAGGACGCCGCCCGGCTGAAAGCCGGCGAACGGGTGGTGCGCGTGCGCTATGGCGTCGACGACGACATCTGCTCGGGCGATCACGCCTGCATCCGCCTGTCCGGCTGTCCGTCCCTGACCATCAAGCCCAATCCCGACCCCTTGCGCGACGATCCGGTGGCCAGCGTCATCTCGTCCTGCGTCGGTTGTGGCCTGTGCGGCGAGGTCGCCCACGCCGCGGTGCTGTGTCCGTCGTTCTGGCGGGCCGAGGTGATCGCCAATCCCAAGCCCCTCGATCTGTGGCTGGAGGGCTGGCGCCGCAAGCTCATCGGCTGGATGCAGGGGAGGGCCGCGATATGAGCCTATGGCCGGGATGTGCACCAGACTCGCAGGAAGCGGGTTTCGAGGGGGCCGCCGGTGCCGGGCTCGACCGGACGCGGCTTCAGCACGTCTTGGGCCAAATAGTCGCAGCGGACCATCAGTCCTGGGACTTTGAGCACAATATCGTGTCCACGGCCCCGGGAGCCGCGATAGGTACAGGTCAGTATGGCATCCCGCACATGCCATTTTTCGAGATATTCGGTTTCATGCCAGCGATCTCCTCGCCGTACGATGTCAGCATCCATTTCGTCGCCAGCATCATTTCCCGCGCCGCTCAAGATGAGCTCGGGGTTCTCGGGATTCTTCAACGGGCATTCCACCACCCAGGAAAAGGCCGGAGAGGCGATGAGGGCGAGGGCGAGTATGAGCGGAAAGCGCAGCATGGCGATGCCTCCATGCTTATGTTGCCATACTTACCGGCGCTTGATAACCGAGTACCGTTCGGCGCGGCCTCGGAACGGAATGTGTCGCCGGTTCGGTTCGAGCCTGTTCGACTGATCGAGCACCCACATTCCCGTTCGCCCTTCGCTGAGACCGTATTCGAGAAATATGGCGGCATGATTTCCCGTGCTGTTGTTCTGGTAACGATAGTGCTCGAAGGTGGCGATGGGGGTGCCGCGCTCCAGCGGCGGATTGCCGTAGCCCAGGATGGGCGGGCCTTCCTGCCAGTCGGCGGCGCGGCCCACCTCGGGGGCAAGGTGCTTGACCAGGGCAACGCATTCCTTGCTTTCGCCCACCTGCTTCCCGCTGGCGATGATCTCGGCCATTCTGGCGTCGAAATCCTTGATCACATATCCGTGTTCGGACGCAGTCTTGGCCCAGCGGCCATGATCGTCGCGGGGTTGATTCGTGTCGGGCATGGGGAAACTCCAATGACAAAAGCCGTCCGAAAGGGACGGCCTGGGTTCAGACGCAACCATGGTGTTGATAGGCCAAGTCTAGCCGCCAACGACAATGTTATCAATTTGTTCTTTCCCGAAATGAGGGCGGCATGAGCGTCTCGACCCAGCCCATCTGCATCGTCGTGGCCGCCATGGGCGGCGAGGGTGGCGGCGTGCTCACCGACTGGATCGTCGAGGCCGCCAATGCCTCGGGCCTCGCGGTGCAGAGCACCTCGGTGCCGGGGGTGGCCCAGCGTACCGGCGCCACCACCTATTACATCGAGATTTTTCCCACGCCCTTGTCCGACCTGAACGGCGCCCAGCCCATTCTCGCCCTGGCGCCGTCGGCGGGTGAGGTGGACCTGATCGTCGCCACCGAACTGATGGAAGCGGCGCGCAGCGTGACGCGCGGCTGGTCGTCGGCGACCCGCACCCACCTCATCGCCTCGACCCACCGGGTCCATGCGGTGGCCGAGAAGATGGAGATGGGCGACGGCCGCTATGACGAGGCCAAGTTGCGTCGCGCGGTGGAGGCGGGGACCAGCCAGCGGCTGCTGTTCGACATGGAGCAGGCGGCCAGATCGGCGGGCTGCATCGTCAATGCCGTACTGCTGGGCGCCCTGGCCGGCAGCGGCAAGCTGCCCATCGCCCCCGAGACCTTCGAGGAGCAGATCAAGGCCGGCGGCAAGGCGGTGGAGAGCAATCTGCGCGGCTTCCGCCTTGGCCTGGCGGCGGCGGGCGGCGAGGTGCCGGTCGAGGCGGCGCCGTCGCACAAGCGTCCCCATGCCGAGGTGAGCGGCGCCGAGTCCCTGCGGACCCGCCTCGCCCATCTGCCGGAGATCGCCGCCGAGGGGGTCAAACGTCTGGTGGCCTATCAGGATGTCCGCTACGCCGGTCTTTATCTCGACCGGCTCGACCGCCTGGCCGCGATCAGCGCCGATGCGGTCCTGCTGGCCCGCGTCGCCAAATATCTGGCGGTGCGCATGAGCTTCGAGGACGTGATCTCGGTGGCGCGGCTCAAGACCGATCCGGCCCGCTTGGAGCGTATCCGCGCCGAGATCGGCGCCGCTCCCGGCCAGCCGGTGGTGGTCAAGGACTTCCTCAAGCCCGGCATCGAGGAGATCTGTTCGCTGCTGCCCGGCTTCCTGGCCCGGCCCATCCTGGCCCTGGCCCATGCCAAGGGCTGGACCGAGAGCGTCTATTTCGGGCGCGAGGTCGCCAGCAGCGGCGTTCTCGGCTTTGCCGCCATGCGCCTGATGGCCTTGCTGCGCCCCTGGCGGCGCCATTGCCACCGCTTCGCCCAGGAGCAGGACGAGATCGAGGCCTGGCTGGCGGCGGTCGGAGCCGCCGCCCGCCTCTCTCCGGCCCTGGCCCTGGAAGTGGCCGAATGCGCCCGCCTGATCAAAGGCTATGGCGAGACCTGGCGACGCGGCAGCGGCAATTTCCGCCGCATCCGCGACACGGTGATCACCCCGGCAATCGACGGGGGCTGGCCGGTTCCCTTCGCCCTGGATGCCCTGGCCAATGCGCGGGCCGCCGCCCTGGCCGACCCGGAAGGCAAGGGCCTGGACCGCACGTTGGCCGCCATCGCCGGGGCCTTGCGCCGATAGCCACATTGACAGGCGAGGATAGGCCGTCGATCCTGGCGCCATGATGCGTCGCCTTGCCTTTGCCCTGTCCGTGTTGCCCGCTCTTGCCCAAGCCGAGCCCCTGCGCCTGCAGGGCTATGTGGAGGGCGAGTATGTGCGGGTGGCGTCGCCCTCATCGGGTATTCTGGCCGAACTGGCGGTGAAGGAGGGTGAGCGCGTCGCCGCCGGTGCTCCCTTGTTCGCCCTCGACCGTCTGATCGAGACCGCCGCCCGCGATCAGGCCGCGGCCGAGCTGGCCCGTGCCGAGGCCCAATTGGCCAATCTGAAAAAGGGCAAGCGCGACGACGAGCTGAAGGCCATCGCCGAGCAGAAGGCCCAGGCCGAGGCCTCGCTCCGTCTGTCCGAGGTCACCTTGAAACGTCAGGACGTGCTGGCCCGGGGCGATTACGCGTCCCGCGCCAGCCTGGATCAGGCCAAGGCCTCGCTGTCCAGGGATCGCGCCCTGGTCCGTCAGCTGGAGGCCGAGTACCGGACCGCCCTGCAAGGCGCGCGGCCCGACGAGGTCGCGGCGCAGGAAGCCCTGGTGGGGCAAAGCCGCCTGGAACTGGCCAAGGCGGAAAAGCGTCTGGCCGATCTCGGCCCCCATGCTCAGGGCGAGGCGGTGGTGGAGAAGGTCTATTACCGGCCCGGCGAATTCGTGCCCGCCGGCCAGCCGGTGGTCTCGCTGCTGCCGCCCGGCAACGTCAAGCTGGTGTTCTTCCTGCCCGAGCCTCGGCTGGGCGGGCTGCATGTGGGCGACAAGGTGGCCTATCGCTGCGACCGCTGCGCCGCTGGCGAGGCCGTGGTGTCGTTCGTCGCTACCCAATCGGAATACACGCCGCCGGTGATCTATTCGGTGGAAAGCCGCGACAAGCTGGTCTTCCGGGTCGAGGCCAGGGGCCTTGCCGCGCCGCTGGCCCTCAATCCCGGCCAGCCGGTGGACATCATGGTGCCGGGCCGGTGAACCAGGCCACCGAGTGCAACGGCAATTCCAACCGCACGCCCTTGGGCACGTAGACGAAAAGGCCGCTGTTGGCCAGCGTGGCCGCCAGCGCGGCAAACTTGCCGTCGGCGACAGGCACGGTTTTGCCCAGGTGCTTTTGGAACAGGAGAGCGTGTTTGCGGGCCGCCGTTCGGAAGTCTGCCAACACCACTTTCTTGTGGC
>JACQAD010000155.1 GCA_016195125.1 Magnetospirillum sp. | reverse complement strand
GTCGTCACGGCGCCCCTGGACCTGCACGATCAGCGACTGCGCCGCGGCCACCAGGGCTCGGCCGGGTTCACACCACAGGGCGCAGGCGGGCGGCAGGCGCAGTCGGGCCACACCGCGACGGATGGCGGCCATGAAGGCCTCCAGCGGCGGCGGGCGCGTGTCGGGATAGGCGATGGGAAAGCCGCCGCCCACATCGAGAATGGCGAGGTCCACCCCGGCATGGGCGATCGTGTCGCCGGCGACGGCCAGGGCTTTTTCCCAGGCGCCGGGGTCACAGCATTGCGAGCCCACATGGAAGGACAACCCGACCCGGCCAGTGATTGTCGCCGCCCGGCGCAGCAGGATGGCCGCGGCAAGGGGTTCGGCGCCGAACTTGCCCGACAGATCCAGGCGGGCCTTGCCCTTGGCAAGGCCCAGGCGCACCACCAGACCAAGGTCGGCGGCGTGATCGGTTTCCGATAGAATCTTGTCCAGTTCCGCCTGGGTATCGAAGACGAAGTCGCGCACCCCGTGCTCGAAATAGGCCTCGCGGATGGCCGAGCGGGCCTTGACGGGATGCATGAAGTGAATTTCCGCCGCCGGCAGCAGGCGGCGCACCAGCCGCACCTCGGCGATGGAGGCGGCGTCGAAATGGCGGATGCCGCCATCGGCCAAGGCCCGCAGCAACGCCTCGTCGGGATTGCACTTGACCGCATAAAGGACGGCGCCGGGGAAGGCGGCGACGAAACGGGCCGCCCCGGACGTGGCGATTGCCGGACGCAGGCAAGCCACCGGCACTTCGGGGCGGAGCGCCAGGATGGCGGCGGCCGCACTCAACGGCGATTGCGGAGCCATGTCGCGGCGACGGGCGGCGGGGCGGAGGTGGGTAATCTTCATGATGGTCATCCAGGCTTTGGGGTCGATCCCCCCGCTCGCGTCATGGTGACGGGGGCAAAGAGGCGGGGCCGGCGGTGGGCCAGGGCCAAAAGGCCCGGGCCGCGCCGTCATCGAGAGAGAAAGCGTTTAGGATGAAGGGTCTTGTACCGGCCCGGACTCAGGGTCATCAACATGTCCACCTCCCTTTCGGTAACCGGGCGCGGGATGCGGCCGGCTCCTCCAAAAAGGACGCGATCGTCGTTGCATAACCTCAAAGGGCCATCGGCACGTGCGGTGTGCGTCTGGTTACAAGATATAGCGCTATCGAACCGATATCGCAATATGGGGAATTGTTAAATTTTTATCCTGTTACCTTATTGATTATACACCATATTGGTCATGTACTGCCATAGGATCGAAGCCGCCGCCAGGGCAGTGATTTCCGCCACGTCATAGGCGGGAGCCACCTCGACCACGTCCATGCCGACGAAGTGCAATCCCTTGAGGCGACGCAGCATGGCCATCACCTGCCAGGTGAACAATCCCCCCACTTCCGGGGTGCCGGTTCCCGGAGCCTGTCCGGGGTCGATGGCATCGATGTCGAAGCTGAGATAGGACGGGCCTTGCCCGAGGACGGATCGGATGCGTGCCGCCACCGCCTCGGGACCGGACAGGTGGACCTCTTCGGCCGACACGATGGTCACTCCCTGGGCGGCGGTCCAATCGTGGACCTCCTTGGGCACCGGCGAGCGGATCCCCACCTGGATCATGCGTCTGGGCTCGACCAGACCTTCCCTGATAGCCGCATAGAAGGGCGAGCCATGGGCCAGGCTTTGGCCGAAATTGTCGGGCCAGGTGTCCAGATGGGCGTCGAAATGGACCAGCCCCACCGGCCCATTGCGGCGGTGCAGGGCGCGCAGCAGGGCCAGGGTCACGGTATGATCGCCGCCCATGGCCATCAGATGGCCGAATCCTGCCGCCTGTTCTTCGATCAGGGCCAGAGATGCCGGAATATCGCCCAATGCGATGCTAAAATCACCGGCATCGGCAACGGACAGGCCGGCAGGGTCAATCCAGCCCATGGGATTGGCGCCGTCGGCCAGCATGCGGCTGGCGCGGCGGATGGCGGCCGGGCCTTCGCGGGTGCCGGAGCGGTTGGTGGTGCCGAGGTCGAAGGGAATGCCGGCGACAACCAAGCTCGCACCGGCGGGGTCGCGGTGTTCGAGCCCCAGGAAGGTCGGGGGAAGGGCGAAGGTCGGACTCATGCGCATCCTCACGCTGACGGGGCTCGTCCAGGATAGCGCATTTCCGTCACCGCGACGACCGGGCCGCTCAGTCGGCCCGCTGATGGATGGACTCGGCATGACGCTGGCGGGCCAGCCGGTCCAGGCCGGTGGCGGGCAATTCCATCAGCAGGTCGATCCGCCGGCGGATCATGCGGATGATTTCGGCCAGCCGGGCGCTGTGCTCGGCCTGAGTGCCGCCGGCCAGATTGGGGCGCGGAATGGGCCAATGGGCCAGCACCGCCGTATCGGCCGGCCCGGGCAGGCTGACGCCCTCCTTGGCCTCGGCCAGGATGAAGATGAAGTCGAAGCCCTGGCCGTTTGCCAGCGCCTCGGCCCAATTGGGCGCGGTGCCGTCCGGGGCCTGGGCTCCGGCGGTGGCCAGGGCATCGCGCAGCAGGGGGTGGAGCGGGGCCGCTTCGCCGATGACGGCATGGCTGGCCCGCCAGCGACCCTTGGCCACGGCATTGAGCAACGCGGCGGCGATGGGGGCGCGAACGGCGCCGTCATCGGAAATGAACAGGACCGAGTAGATATGTTCCGAAGCCGTCATGGTGTCCCACTCCCTTGTGGTGAACCCGATCGAGGGGAGGTTCAACGCAGGATGGGGAAGGCTACCATGGGCCAGACGCCAGGAGCCATGGCCGGGGACGCCTGACACTAAAACTTAACTTTGGCGAACGCCCTGTCCGGGCTCAGATCAGGGGAGTGGAACGTCCTTGGCCCATGGAGAGACAGGTGCTGCAAAATTTCTGGATCGGAACGGATTTCACCAAATTACTGACGTCGCTTCCGGCGCCCAACGAGGCCGCCAAGGCCTTGATTGATGGGCAGTTGAAGAATATCCGCGCCTTGGAGGCGGCCAACCAGCACGCCATCGAGGCCTTTCACGCCGTCTTCACCTGCCAGAACGAGATTCTGCATGCTTCCATGGCCGAGATCGCCAAGGCCTTGACCGAGGCGCCGCCCAAGGACGCCTCCGAGGCGCTGGGCAAGCAACGCGCCATCGCCATGGTCACCACGGAACGGACCTTGGACAGCCTGCGCGAGATTTCCGAGATCATCGCCTCCGCTTCGGAACAGGCTCGCGATAAACTCAGTCACCGCATCCAGGAAGCGCTGGACGAATTGCACGCCATGGGCGGCAAGAAATAGAGCGATGAGGAGAGGTCAGGCCGCCGTCAGAGGATCTCGACCGGCGGCCACCCTCCGGGGGACAGGGCGTTGCCCTGACCCAGGGGACGCTGGACCATGACGCTGTCGGTCCAGTGGCCGAACTTGAACCCCACCGATTTCAGCAAGCCCACCCGTTCAAAGCCGCAGGCCTCGTGCAGGCGGAGCGACGCCTCGTTGGTGGCGTCGATATAACCGATGATCTGGGTGTAGCCGGCCTGGGCGCAGGCCTCGATCAGGGCGGGCAGCAATTGGCGGCCGATCCCCAGATACATGAAATCGGCATGGACGTAGATGGAGTGCTTGAGGGTGAAGCGGTAGGCCGGACGCTTGCGGAAGGGCACGGCATAGGCATAGCCGGCAATGCTTCCGCCGACCTCGGCCACCAGATGGGGCAGGCGGCGCTTCTTCATGTTCTTGCGCCGCTGCTTCAGATCCTCGGCCTGCAGCGGCTCCTCGCGATAGGAGCCGAGATCGCCGATCCCATTGCGGATGTGATGGCGATAGATTTCCAGCATGGCCGGCACGTCGTCGTCCGTGGACGGCCGGATGAGGATGGACGACGTCCCGATCTGCATGATCCGCCCCGTCCGGCCTATTCCCTGGCCACGTAGGTGTAGAAGCGGATACGCCCATCCTCCTCGATTTCTCGGTACAGGCCTTGAATCTCGGCCTCGAAGCCGGGGAAACGGTTGGCGCTGTGCTCGAACATCTTGAGGTAGTCGAGCATGGGCTTGGCCCGCTCGCACAGGCGCTCGCCGGGGATGATGGTGGCGATGCCCGGGGGGTAGACCACCCACAAGGTGGTGGCGATGCGGCCCTCCACCTCGTCCAGGGGCAGGTAATCCACCTGATTGCGGGTCAGCATCCGCACGGCGTCGCTGGGCCGCATCACCATATGGGGGCGGTGTTCGGGGGCGAATTGGGCGCGTTGCAGGGCGCTGACATTGGCCTCGCGGAAGAAGCTGTGCATCTGGGCGCACAATTCCCGCAGACGCATGCCGCGGTAACGCTGCGGCCGCTTCTGGACGAATTCGGGAATGGCGTCGTCCAGCAGGGCATTTTCGTCATGGCGGCGTTTGAAGGCCACCAGGGTGGACAGCAAGGTTCCAGCCTTGGAGGATTCCACACCGGGAGTGAGCAGGAACAGCATGGAATTCAGGTCGTTCTTCTCCGGCACGACCCGGTTCTCACGCAGGTACTGGGCCACGACCGGGGCGGGGATGCCGTAATCGGCGTAGGCGCCGGTGGCGCGGTCGAAACCCGGAGTCAGCAGCGTCAGCTTGTTGGGGTCGGTCATGGCGTAACCCCGCCGATCCACGTGCTTGAAGCCGTGCCATTGGGCGCCGGGGGTGAATTCCCAATAGCGCGCATCGCTGGCGATGGTGTCGGTGGCCAGGCTCTCCCATGGGACCATGGTCTCGCCACCGCCGGGTGGCGTCACCATGTCGGGCACGAACGGTTCGAAGAACCAGTGCCTTGCCGGATCTTTTTCCTTCTCGGTGAATTCCCGCTTGATGGCGCGGACCTTCTTGCGCAACTCGATGCCGAGATCGATGGTGTCGTCCCACAGCACTTCGCCCGAGCGGCCGCGCATCATCTGGGCGCCCACGTCGAGAGAGGCGAACAGCGGATAGAAGGGCGAGGTCGAGGCGTGCAGCATGAACGTCTCGTTGAAGCGCCGATGCTCGATGCGGCGGCGCTGGCCCTTGATGTGGCGGTCCCGGACGTGGATTTGCGACGCTTGCGAGAAACCGGCCATCTGCTTGTGGGTCGACTGGGTCGAGATGATGCCGGGGGCGTTCTCGTCCAGATCCTTCAACCCCATGCCGTAGCAGCCGCGGAACAGCGGGTGGAATTTGAGGAAACCGGCCCAGGCCTCGTCGAACAGGATGTAGTCGCACAGAGGGCCGATGCGCTTGAGGATCAGTTCGGCATTGTAGATGGTGCCGTCATAGGTGCATTGCTCGATCACCGCCACCCGGAACGGCCGGGGCCGCTTCCAGGCCTCGGGATCCTTGACCAGGGGATTGTCCCGGATCTTGGCGCGGATGGCGTCCTCGTCGAAGGCGTCGGAATAGATGGGGCCGATCAGTCCCTGGGCGTTGCGGTCGGTCTCCAGGAAGATCGGAATGCCGCCGCCCAGCAGCAGGGCGCCGTGATGGGCGGCCTTGTGGTTGTTCCGGTCGAACAGGACCAGATCATCCTCGGCCACCAGGGCCGACAGCACGATCTTGTTGGAGGCGGAGGTGCCGTTGAGGACGAAATAGGTCTTCTCGGCGCCGAAGATCTTGGCGGCTTCCTTCTGGGCCTGCAGCGCCGGTCCCTCATGGATCAGCAGATCGCCCAGCTCCAGGACCGAATTGTCCAGATCGTCGCGGAACACCGCCTCGCCCAGATGCTCGACGAAGATACGGCCGATGGGGCTGCGGTTGTAGAAGATGCCGCCGTTATGGCCGGGGCAGGTCCACAGCTGGTTGCCTTCCTCGGCGTAATCCACCAGGGCGCCGAAGAATGGGGTCTTCAGGGTTTCGGCGAATTGCTTGAGGCGGCTGACCAGATTCTTGGCGATGAATTCCGGGGTTTCCTCGGCCAGGAAGACATAGCCGTCGATATAGTCGAGCACGTCCACCGGAATGTCCTCGAAGCGCTCGCCGCGCACCAGGATGACGATGGGCATCTCCAGGCCGCGCCGGCGCATGAGGTTGATGAGCGCGGTGGCTTCCGAGCCCTTGCCGCCCTTTTCCCAATCCACCAGGACGCAGCCGATGGCGGCGTCGGTCTGCACGGCGATTTCCGCGTCCTCGATCCTGCGTGCGCGCACCACCTCGAAGCCCAGGCGCTCCACCTCGGTGATGATCTGCTGCACCCGGACACCCTCAAGGTCGTCGGTGTCGAAGGCGGGGGCGCAGACCAGGAATGTCAGTCGCCGAAAAAATTCCATGGAACGTCCCTTTCCGATCACCAATGCCGATCAGGCGAATTGCGCGCAGACTAAAGAGGCTTGGCCCGCCATTCCATGCCCGCCCCGTGCTGACACGGAAAGTTCATGTCCGGTGCCGCGGAAGGTAAGAGGGGCGCATCGGAAAATGCGCCCCACCAAACCGCAAGCCATTGCTCAACACGTTGAAAAACTAAGAGTTCCGTTCGACCCACTTTTCCAGCCAGTGGATGTCGTAATCGCCGTTGACGAAGTCCGAATCCTGGACGAGGCGGTTGTGAAGGGGCAGGGTGGTCTTCACGCCCTCGATCACATATTCGCCCAAGGCCCGACGCAGGCGCATCATCGCCTCGTTGCGGGTATTTCCGAACACGATCAGCTTGGCGATCATGCTGTCGTAATGGGGCGGAATGCGATAGCCGGCGTATAGGCCGGAATCCACCCGCACGCCCAGTCCGCCAGGGGCATGATAGCCGCCGATGCGGCCGGGACAGGGGGTGAAGGTCTGCGGATCCTCGGCGTTGACCCGGCACTCGATGGCATGACCGGCAAAGCGCACATCCTCCTGGGTGTAGCCCAGGGGAGCCCCGGCGGCGATACGGATCTGCTCGCGCACCAGATCGATGCCGGTGATGGCCTCGGTGATGGGATGTTCCACCTGCAGGCGGGTGTTCATCTCGATGAAATAGAACTCGCCGTTCTCGTAGAGGAACTCGATGGTACCGGCGTTGCGATAGCCCAACTTGGCCACGGCATCGCAGGCGATCTTGCCGATGCGGGCGCGCTGGTCGGCGTTCAGCGCTGGCGAGGGGGCTTCTTCCAGGACTTTCTGGTGCTTGCGCTGGAGCGAGCAATCGCGTTCGCCCAGATGAACCACGGCGCCGTAATTGTCGGCCAGAATCTGCATCTCGATATGCCGGGGCTTGCCGAGATACTTTTCCATGTAGACGTCGGCATTGCCGAAGGCGGCCTTGGCCTCGTTGCGGGCCAGCTTCCACGATTCGACCAGTTCGTCGGGATTGCGGGCCACCTTCATGCCCTTGCCGCCGCCGCCGGCGGTCGCCTTGATCAGGACGGGGTAACCGATGCTGGCCGCCACATCCAGGGCCTGCTCCTCGGTGTCGATGGCGCCCTCGGAACCCGGCACCACCGGAATGCCGGCATCCTTGACCGCCTGTTTGGCGGTGATCTTGTCGCCCATCATGCGGATGTGGTCGGCGGTCGGGCCGATGAAGGCGAAGCCGTGCTCCTCGACCATCTGGGCGAAGTCGGCGTTCTCGGACAGAAAGCCATAGCCGGGATGAATGGCGTCGGCCCCGGTGATGGTGGCCGCCGACAGGATCGCCGCCTTGTTCAGGTAGGAATCCCGCGCCGAGGGCGGGCCGATGCACACGGCCTCGTCGGCCAGGCGCACATGCATGGCATCGTTGTCGGCGGTGGAATGCACCGCCACGGTACGGATACCCATCTCGCGGCAGGCGCGATGGATCCGCAATGCGATCTCGCCCCGATTGGCGATGAGGACTTTCTCGAACATCGCGCTATTCGATGATCAGGAGAGGCTCGCCGAATTCCACCGGCTGGCCGTCGGTCACCAGAATGCGGGTCAACTTGCCGGCCCGGGGCGCCCGGATGGGATTGAACGTCTTCATGGCCTCGATCAGCATGATGGTCTGGCCCTCGGAAACCGTGTCGCCGGGATTGACGAACTTGGCCGAGCCGGGCTCGGGGGCCAGATAGGCCACCCCGACCATGGGCGAGGTCACCGCGCCGGGATGATCGGCATCGGTGGCGGCCGCCTGGGCCGGCATGGCCGAGGGATGGGCGGACGCCACGGCGGGTGCGTGATGCACCGCCACCGGCGCCGCCTGGCGAGCCACGCGGATTCTCATCTCGCCGTGGCCGTATTCGATCTCGGTGAGATTGGTTTCATCCAGCAGTGCGGCCAGCGTGCGCACCATTTCGCTGTCGATGGGAGTCTTGTTGCCCATTATGCCTCTGCATTTCCCTTGATAAGACGGGCCAGCGCGTCGAGCGCGAGGATATAGCCGTGGCTTCCAAAGCCGCAGATCATCCCCTTGGCCGCCTTGGCCACGTATGAGTGATGGCGGAACGAATCCCGCTGGTGAATGTTGGACAGGTGAACCTCGACCGTGGCGACCTCCGCCGCCAGCAGGGCGTCGAGGATGGCCACCGAGGTATGGGTATAGGCACCGGCATTGATGATGATGCCCGCCGCCCGTCCTCGGCATTGCTGTATCCAGGTGACCAGTTCGCCCTCGGTGTTGCTCTGGCGGAATTCGACCGCGACACCCAGGGTAACCGCATGGTCCCGGCACGATTTCTCGATATCGGCCAAGGTCTCGCGCCCGTACAGCTCCGGCTGCCGGGCCCCCAACATGTTGAGGTTGGGGCCGTTAAGAATGCTGATGATGGGGGATGCGATCATGATTCGGCCCCCTCTTGGCGCGCGTTCACCATGGAGGGGTTTATAACACGGGTCGGGCCGGGCGCAAGGCAGAGAAGAGAGCCTGCCCTATCCTTGGTCCAGGGTGGGGCGGCGCCTCTTGCGCAAGTCCTATGTTGTTTGGCAAAAGGGAGTGGGGGGCTTTGCATACGGTAAAACCACGATGAGCTTTTATCGGCTATCCGCTGCGGTGGGATTGGCACTTTGTATCGCGGTTCCTTCATCGCAGGCTCAGACCGTGCGTGCCGCTGGAACCGGTATCGGCATCGCCTTGGTCAGGATTCTGGCCGAGTCCTACGAGCGCGACCATCCGGGTGCGAAAATCCTGGTCCCGGAAAGCGTCGGAACCGGCGGAGCCATCAAGGGCCTGGAATCGGGAAAGATCGACGTCGGCATCCTTGCCCGGCCACTGGCGGCGGGCGAGGTCGAGCAAGGCGTCGCGATCACCCTGTGCCGCACGGCGCTGGTGTTCTTCACCAGCGCCGCCCGCAAGGACGTCTCGTTGACGCGCCAGGATCTGCCGGCGCTGTTCACCGCGTCGCTTCCCGCCTTTGCCGCCGGTGAAGTGCGGATGCTGTTGCGCCCGCCCACCGATACCGGCTTCATCCGCCTTGTGGAGTCGTTTCCAGAATTGTCTCCGGTGATCGCGGCGGCGCGTGAGGCGAGGGGGGCCAATCTGGCCCTGACGGATCAAGACGCCATGGATGCCGTCGAGGCCAGCCGGTCGCTGGTGGCCTTCGGGGCGATGGCGCCGCTATTGGCCGAGAAGCGGAAATTGTCGGTGATTGCCCTCGATGGAATCACGCCCGGCATCGCGGGGCTGGAGAACGGTCGCTACCCCTATTTCCTGCCGGTGGTCCTGGCCCTGGGGAGCAAGAGTTCGGAGGGCGCCCGCCGCTTTTTGGATTATGCCGTGTCGGCGGCAGCCGCCCCCGTTCTGCGCGCCAATGGTTGTCTTCCCGCCACAGCTCGCCAATACCCATGAGAGATGCGGCGGACAATGCCAGTTTTCTGAACTCTATCGCCCGGGTCCGGCGGATGTTTTCGCTGGGTCTGGGGGTGATGGCGTTCCTGTGGTTGATCGTCATTCCCACCGTCGAGTTGTGGCAGCGCTACTCCCAGACCAGGCTTGAAGCCGAAATTCGTCTGGCTCTGATTGCCGACCGCATCTCATCCTTCGTTGCCGCCAACCTGGATATCTGGGAATTCGAAGGGGTCCGCCTGCCCTCGGTCGTGTCCGGCGTGATGCGTGGCGGAACCAATCCGCCCAGCCGCCTCGCCTTCATTGATGCGGCAGGTTCGGTTCTGGAATTCCCCGTTCGGGGGGAGGCCGAAACTCTGTCCCTTCATCTGGAGGATTCAGTCACCGACGGGCGCCGGGTGATCGGCCGGGTGGTGATGGATATTCCGCTGGGCGACGCCTTGAGGCCGGCCTTGATCTCGGGAATGATCGGAGCTGCTTCGGTGGGGCTGCTGCTGTTGCTGGCGCGGCTGATCGGCCGCAATGCCCTGGATCGTTCCCTGGCGGTGATCGGCGACACGGCCTCCCGCCTGGCCCATCGGGTCGATGAACTGGAGGAAGCCCGGCAGCAATTGGCCGAACGATCCGCCAGCCTGCAGATGGCCAATCAGGACATCACCCATGTGGCGCTGTTGACCACCCATCATCTGCGCGAGCCGTTGCGGACCATTTTGTCTTATTCCCAATTGCTGGTGCGCTGGCACGATGACGGTGGTTCCCGCGAGAAGGCCGATACCTATCTGGGCTTTCTGAAAAGCGGCGTGACCCGCATGCAGGACCAGTTGAAGGCTCTGTCTCGCTATCTGGGGCTGCGGGAACGGACGATGTCGCCGGGTCCGGTCGGCCTGGATCAGCCGCTTGGTCGGGCGCTCTCCCAAGTTCGCGGGATCCGCTGCGATCATGGGCAATTGCCCATGATCTTGGGCGAGGAGGACTTGCTGGCCGAGCTTTTCTCCGATGTGCTGACCCATGTCCTGCGTTACCGGCGGCCGGACATTGACCCCGAAGTGACTGTTTCAGCCCTCTCCCGTGGGATGTATTGGGATATCAGACTGAGCGATAACGGCGTGCCCCTGGCGGAACGTGATCCTGAACGCCTGTTTCATCTGCTGGTGCATGGCCAGGACGGCGCCATGATCATGGGACTGGCCCAGGCGCGCCTTCTCGCCTTCCTGATGGGAGGCGAAATCAGGATCGAGCCGCGCGCCGACCAGGATGTCGGGGTATGCTTCCACATCAGCCTGCCGGCGGCGCCTCAGGCGGCTGCCGGCACCGTCGGGACCGAGACGGCCTCATCGGGCGACTGAGCCGTGAACAACTCCCGTTCGGGCAGGTGCAGCCAGGCGGCGATCAAGTGTTGCTGTTGGGGAGGCACCGCCTGGGATTCATTGATCCAGGACGTAACCTCCGCCACCGAGACGCCGATCCCCTTGGCCAGGGTTATGGCATCGGTCCCGCTGGCTTCCAGGGCGCCCTTCAACTTGAAGGCCCAGCGGGCATCCTCGTCCTCGGTCTTGATGATGCCGGCCCCGGCCTTCTTGATCATGCGATAGGCCTCCTCCGCCAGTAATCCGGCAGCGATGGAGGCGAAGGACACAAAGAAGATGTTGAGGTTGTCGCCATCCCCCGATGAAATGGTCAATTGCCCCGCCTTGAGCAGCACAAACACCACCAGGGCGGTGATCATTCCCTGAAATGGCCGTATCAGATAGTAGGACAGCTGCCGGGTCTCCGTGCCGTCGAGCAGCATCTTGGTGATGTGCAGGCTGCTTCCCAGCGCCCCCATGGACAGGGCCAAAATCAATGTCAGGATATTGCTGGGCAGGGAGAACAGCACGTTGAAGCCCAGGCGGTGCAGGGCATTGGCGCTGCTGGCGGCCACATCCACCTCGGCCGAGCTGATGTCGGCCCGCTTGGCCTCCTCGACGATATCGGGATTGGCCGACCAACTGGCGCGGACGACGGCGCGGTGCTTTTCGGCGCTGGCGTTCAGCTTGGCCAGATCCATTTGCAGGGCCATCACCTTGGCTTCCAGAGCCGCCCAGGTCTTCTCGGTTTCCGGCAGAGTGGGCTTCTTCAGAAGCTCGGAAATGGTCGGTGCCAGGGTGTAGATATCGATGATGGGCTGGATATCCTGCAGGGACAGGCCGTTGGCGATTCCGAAATCGCGCAATTCGTGGATGGCCGTCGCCAACTGGGCGTTCAGCGCCTGAATCTGCTGCTCATCCCGCGTCAGGCTGTGATGCGCTTCCTCACGGATATCCTTGGCAACGGTGACGATATGGACGACGGCCGCCGCCTTGGCGCCCAGGCGCTTGGTCAGTTCGCTCACCCCGAGAGCCCCCACGGCGATATAGAGCAATCCGCCATAGAGCAGGCTCAGCCAGATCATCGAGCCAGCCGTGCGGCTAATGCTCCTGACGTGATCAGTTTCCATATGGTCCCCCTATGCGCCACATTGCGTATATTAAACCGATATAAAACAAAGCAATCAACTTCTTAAGCGGGTGTTGCTTACCAGTAAACGCATAATAGATGTATACATTGCGCCGGCCGTGCGTGGTCGGGGCACGCCGCCGGCTTCGGCGGGGATTGCCTCGGGGGCATTGCGATGCCATGTTTCTGGCACATCAAGACGGGGGCGCCGGCTCCCTTGGCCGCAACCGGATATCCTGGGACATCATTCATGAAGCTGGTGATTAATGGCGAGGAGCGGAATTTTTCCGCCACCATGACCGTCGAAGCCCTGCTGGGCGAATTGGGCGTCGATTCCCGTAAGGTGGCGGTGGAGCGCAATCTGGAGATCGTTCCCAAATCCGCCTATGCCCAGGTGGCGGTCGATGACGGCGACAAGCTGGAGATCGTCGCGTTCATCGGCGGCGGCTCCCAGGCTGCCGATTCGTTCACCGTGGCGGGGAAGGTCTTCAATTCCAGGCTGCTGGTCGGCACCGGCAAGTACAAGGATTTCGAGGAAACCGCCGCCGCCATCGAGGCATCGGGCGCCGAGATCGTCACCGTGGCGGTGCGCCGGGTCAATCTATCCGACCCCACCAAGCCCATGCTGGTGGATTACGTCAGCCCCAAGAAATACACGTTCCTGCCCAATACCGCCGGTTGCTATACCGCCGACGATTCGGTGCGGACCCTGCGCCTGGCGCGCGAGGCGGGGGGCTGGAATCTGGTCAAGCTGGAGGTGCTGGGCGACCAGACCACGCTTTATCCCAACATGCCCGAGACCCTGAAGGCGGCCGAAGCCCTGATCAAGGACGGGTTCGAGGTCATGGTCTACTGTTCCGACGACCCTATCCAGGCCAAGATGCTGGAAGATATGGGCTGTGTCGCCATCATGCCGCTGGGCTCGCTGATCGGCTCCGGCCTCGGCGTGCAGAACCCGGTCAACATCCGCCTCATCGCCGAACAATCGCGCGTGCCGGTAATCGTCGACGCCGGCGTCGGCACGGCGAGCGACGCCACCGTCGCGATGGAGCTCGGTGTCGACGGTGTGCTGATGAACACCGCCATCGCCGAAGCCAAGGATCCCATCCGCATGGCCCGCGCCATGAAACACGCCGTCATCGCCGGTCGCGAGGCTTACCTCGCGGGCCGCATGCCGAAAAAGAAATACGCAGACCCGAGCTCTCCGCTCGGTGGGCTGATCTAACGCCCCGTCGTCGCGCGGCGCGTGCGGGCTTCATCTGCCGCTTGGCGCAAGCGTGCCTGCAATCCCTCGGGATCAAAACCTGAAACCAGATGACCGTTGATCAAGAAAGCCGGCGTACCTGTCGCGCCCAGATCAGCGGCGAGCCCTTCATTCTCATTGATCAGCCGCGTGATCGCTGCATCGTTCATCGCCCGGCGCATACGCGCGACATCAATTCCCGACTGCCGCGCCAACTGATCGATGCGCGCCGGAGTGAGATCGCCGTGAAAACTCATCAGTGCCTGGTGAAACTGCCAATAACGGCCCTGCGGCATGGCCGCGATGGACGCTTGCGTCGCTTCCAGCGCCGGTTGTCCGTGAATTGACAGCGGCATTTCCTTGAACACCACGCGCACATCGTGGCGCGTTTGCACCAAGTCCTGCACCCATGGCAGCGCCGCCATGCAATAGGGGCAGCGATAATCGAAGAACTCGACGACCGTGATCGCCGCGTCGCTCGGGCCAATGGCGAAATCGCGCGGGTCGCTCTCGGCGCGATGGCGGCGTTGCGCATCCGTGCGCGTCTGCAACGCCTCCAGCGCCTCACGCAGCACGTCGGGATTGTTGACCAAATACTCGCGCACCATAGCGCGGATTTCCGCTTGCTGCTGCGCGTTGAAGTTTTGTTGCGCAGAAGCGGGCGCACCAGCCCATGCAAAGCACAGAAGAATGATGGCTGACGCAATCCTGATCACGCGCGCGAACCCTGCCTTTGGAAGTTCGGGCATGGCCGCAATTGGAGCGCCAGGCAAGCCTGCGCCGCTCAGTTTCCAGGCCCGCCTTGGCCTCCGTGCTGGCGCATCTGCTCCTCCATGTGCTGGGTCGCGAAGGTCACGATGTCCGTGGCGCGCTGATAGGCCGGCACATTGTGGGGTAGCACGCGGCGCGCGCGCTCAGCGAAGTTCCCAGCCAACGCATAATCGCCGATGGAGAAGGATTCTTCGGCGGAAGCCAAATTTGCCATCCCTTCTTCGCCGCGCATTTCCCGCGCCTGCGCCATTTCGCGCCACGCATAGCCATTGTCCGGCTCACGCGCGACTGCATCCTGGAGCAGCCCAAGCGCTTCGTCGGTGCCGGCGCGGCCTTGCGCGGCGTCGATTGCGCGCGCCAGGCCAACTTGCAACAGCGGTTGGCCCGGATCGTACTGAACGGCACGCCGGTAATACGGCACGGCCTCCGCCGCACGCGCATTCTCGAACAGGATTTGACCCATCAATTCCTGGAAGTACGGGTTGTGTGGGTCTCCAGCGATCAAAGAATCCAATTCCCCGCGGGCGCTCGCGAGGTCCGACGCGCGATAGTAGGCGATGGCGCGCGCGTAGCGCGCAGGCGGCGAATGATCGCTTATCGGGTAGCGTGCCAGCGTTTGACCCTGGGTTTGAATGAACCCGACCAGTTTGGCTTGCATGAACTGGAAGCGGCGAATGTTGTCGGGCGTATCGGGTGCGTCTCGGTGATCCGCCGCTTCCACGCGCCGCCGCAGAGCCTCGACACGGTCGGACGTGTAGGGGTGCGTCAGCATGTAGGGCGGCATGCGGCGCGTCAGGAATTCGTATGGGCGTAGCTGGCGATCGAAGAAACTGATCAAGCCCCGGCCGGACTGACCGCTTTCCTCAAGGAAAGTCATGCCTGCTTGGTCCGCCGATGATTCCTCAACTTGCGTGAAGCGTACAAAACTGCCCATCGCGAATGCGGGAGCGCCGCTAATGAGCGCCGCGCCCGCGCCGGGTTGGCCCGCTGCGAGCGCTAAGATGCCGAGCCCGATTGAGACAAGGGCCGGCGGCATGGCGTTGGCTTGCGCGCGCGCGGCGCGCGACAAGTGTCCGCCAGCGATGTGGCCGGTTTCGTGCGCCATCACCGCTATGATCTCGTTGGGATTCTGCGCGGCCATGATGAGGCCGGTGTGAACGAAGATGTTCTGGCCGCCCGAAACAAATGCGTTGATCGACGAATCCTGAACAATGAAGAAGCGCACATCTTCCTGGCGAATATTCGCCGCGTGCAGCACTGGCGCATCGAAAGTGCGCAGCGTGTCTTCGATTTCCGCGTCGCGGATAATAGCTTGCGCTGAAGCAAGCGAAGGCGTCGCGGTGAGTGCAACGAAGGCGGCCGCCGCGCCGAGCAGACGCGCCCCAAGCCCTGAAATCCGGATTGCGGACATACGCGCTCCTTCGCCCTGACAGTGCGTTCTTGCCGGTTCAAACGCCGGTTTGCGGCGGCAAAAAGGCCGCCGCCGCAATCGGGGTCTTACTTCTTCGCCCAGCGCGAGAAGCGCGACAGAAACTTGTCGCGCCGCTCCTGATCCGGCTCGTATTCAGGCTGCGGCTCGAGCGGCGGCGTCGCGGCCACCACCGCTTCTTCAGCCTCCGCCATCGCATAAACCGGCGCCGGCGCCTCGACTGTTCCACCGACCGCAGGGTGCGGGATCACTTCAGCAGCAGTTGCGACTTCCGCTTCGGCCACCGGCGCTGCTTCCTGTTCGCGCCGCGGGTGATGCTGCGGACGTGGCGTCAGCGATTTGAGGTCGGAGCTGACGAAGTCGAGCCACTCGCCGCCATCCACCTCGTACACACGCCGGCCACGGCCACGGCCACGTCTGCGGCGGCGTCTGCCGCGGTCTTCGCCGTTCGCAGCAGGCGCCGCCGGTTGGGCCGTTTGCTCACGCACTTCCGTCGCCTCGGCGCCGCCTTCATCACGTCTGCGGCGGCCGCCACGGCGACCGCGGCGGCGTCTGCGGCGGTTGCCGTCGTCTTCACCCTCTGTGTCGGCGCTTGCGGCGACCGCTTCCGCTTCTTCCTCTTCCTCGACATCGTCCGCCGTGACCGCTTCGTCTTCTTCAACGGCTTCGACCTCGCGACGCGGCGCTGGAGTGCGCGCTTCCACTTCGACGTGTTCTTCTTCCTCGAATTGAGCGGCGATATTCAGTTCGAAGTCCGGTGGCGTCAGGTTAGACGACGCCGTCACGCGCAGGCGTACATGCCGGTTGGCCTCCATCGCCGCCAACGTTTCGCGCTTCTCGTTGAGCAGGTAGAGCGCGACGTCGGTCGGCGCCCGGGCCTCGATCAGCCGATTGCGGTTCTTCGCCGCCGCTTCATCCAAGGCGCGCAAGAGCGCGAGCGCCGCGGATTCTACCGAACGCACACGGCCCGCGCCTTGGCAGTGCGGGCAAACGTGACTGGTGCCTTCGAGCACGCCAGTGCGGCGGCGCTGACGTGACAATTCCAGCAAGCCGAAGCCGCTGATCTTGCCCATTTGCACGCGCGCGCGGTCGAAGCGAAGATTATCCTTCATCCGCTTTTCGACGGCGCGGTCGTTCTTCGGCTCCTCCATGTCGATGAAGTCGATAACGATCAGACCAGCGAGATCGCGTAGGCGCATCTGGCGCGCGGCTTCGTCAGCGGCTTCCAGATTGGTCTTGAACGCGGTCTGCTCGATATTGCGCTCGCGTGTGGCGCGGCCGGAGTTTACGTCGATGGCGACCAGCGCTTCGGCCTGGTTGATGACGATGTAGCCGCCGCTCTTCAGCGTCACGATTGGCGAATAGATCGAATCCAGCTGACGCTCGACGCCGCTCTTGGCGAAAATGGGCGTCGTATCTTTCCACAGATGCACGCGCTTGGCATGCGATGGCATCAGCATGCGGATGAAGTCTTTAGCTTCCTTGTAGGCGCCTTCGCCGTCGACGTGAATTTCATCAACGTCTTTGTCGTAAAGATCGCGAATAGCGCGCTTCACCAACGAACTCTCTTCATAGATGAGCGCCGGCGCGACAGACTTCATGGTCTCGTCGCGAATAGTTTCCCAGGCGCGTGACAGGTATTCGTAGTCGCGCTTAATCTCGGTCTTGGTGCGCTTGGCGCCCGCCGTGCGGATGATCAAACCTTGGCCTTGCGGGACTTCCAGATCCTGCGCGATCTTCTTCAGACGCTTGCGGTCGGTGGCTTGGGTTATCTTGCGCGAGATGCCGCCGCCACGGCCGGTGTTCGGCATCAGCACGCAATAACGCCCGGCGAGCGAGAGATAGGTGGTGAGCGCCGCGCCTTTGTTGCCGCGCTCTTCCTTCACCACCTGCACCAGCATGATCTGGCGGCGGCGAATGACTTCTTGGATCTTGTAGCGGCGCGTCAGGATACGGCGGCGCCGTTCGTCGACCGCGTCTTCATCTTCTTCTTCGCCGGCTTCAGCTTCCGCTTGCGCCAACTCCGCCTTGATCGATTCCTGATCGGCGTGCGGGATCGCGTAATAGTCGGGGTGAATTTCCGAGAAAGCGAGGAAGCCGTGGCGGTTGCCGCCATACTCAACGAAGGCCGCCTGCAGCGACGGCTCCACGCGCGTCACCTTGGCGAGATAGATATTGCCTCTGAGTTGTTTTCTGCTCGCTACCTCGAAATCGAAATCTTCAACGATTTTTCCGTCGAGCACCGCCACCCGGGTTTCTTCCGGGTGGGCGGCGTCGATCAGCATTGTCTTGGCCATTGAGACGGGCTCCGTTGGCGTCGCGCGCGCAGGCCCGCTCGAAGCGGAGCGCTGGAGGGGCGGCGAAGCGACGCGATGTCATGAGAAAAGAGGAAAGACCCGGACGCGCAGTCTCACGCGCGGCGCCTTGGCGGCGGCCGGCTTCGAGATCAAACGCGGAAAGGTTCACTGCGGTACTCCAAATCCCCGGGGCTGCGGTTTGAGGCGGACGAGGCGCGATTGGCGCGCCGTTGGTCCAGCCGATCCGCTTGGCGGGAGCCGCCGGGCGCTTACGGGGCAGTCCCCTCGCGCACACGGCGATAGAAGGCACCATGCATGATTTGAAATGGGAAAGAAAGCGTTGCGATCGGCGGGTGGGCCAAGTGCAGTTACCGGCGCGTTCACCTTTATTTTCAACCTGGTAGCAAGCGGGGTCTGTTAAATAGGCCCCCTTAATGGATGTTAGTCGCCGTTCCTTCGCGCTTTTCGGTGCGACCGCTCTTGGCGGACTTGCCCTAGGCGACCGTGCCTGGGCTGACGCGCCGGCGGCGATCCGCAGCGTGCGGCTCAGCGCCGACGACGTATCTGCCTTGGTTTGGCTGGATTTGGATCGGCAGGCGACGGCTAGGACATTTTTCCTATCAGGTCCGGACCGGTTTGTGATCGACGTCGCCGCCGCCCGATGGGAGATGCCGCGGGGCCCGTTTGGGCAGGGCGCTGGACAGGGCGTGGTCCGCGCCTACCGTTTTGCCCCGCGCCCGGACGGCGTTTCGCGCCTGGTCCTGGACTTGAACTCGCCGCTGAGCTTGGTCCGCCAGGAACTCGGCACCCGCCGCGCCCCGCAATTGAGCTTCGGGCTGGGCAGCGTCACACCCGTGGCGTTCCGTCCGGCACAGCCGCTTGAGATCGACACCCCGGCTCGTTCATCGCGTCGCCGCGTGATCGTGGTCGACCCCGGCCACGGCGGACACGACCCTGGCGCCATCGGCGCCTCGGGACTGCAGGAGAAGGACGTTGTCCTGGACCGCCCCGCGTCACGGCATGGTGGGCGACATCCTGGTCTCCCTCGCACAGCGCGAAACCACCAACCGCTCGGCGCAGTTTGCCGAATTGGTCATCCCCCGCTTGGGGCAGGTCTCGCCCCTTCTGGTGTCATCGCACCGTAATGCCGGCTTCTTCGTCCTGCTCGCGCCGGACGTTCCCGCCGTGCTGATCGAAACTGGGTTTGTGACCAACAGCGCCGATGAGGCGCGCCTGGGCGATCCGCGCCAGCGCCAGGCCATCGCCACTGCCATCGCCGACGCCGTGGGGGCCTACTTCACAACGCCGCAGCTCAACGCTGGGGCCTAAAAACTGCGCGAATCTTGCGCTAAGCGGTAATCATCCAGTTGCTGCGCTGGCCTTAATCGCGCCGTATTGGAGGGCGAGGCCGCCTGAGCCTCAGACAAATTTGGCGCAAGCGGGGCGCGAGAACCGTGCAAGACGATTACAGAGACGACTATCGCGAGCGCTCTTGGACGCGCGATGAGCATTATTATCCGGAAGAGGAGCAGCGTCGCGGTTTGCCTTGGCGCAAGATTCTAATCGGCATCGGCGCGGCCGCCGGCGCCATGGTGGTGGGCGTCGCGGTGTTCCTGTTTGCGGCGCTGCAGGGACTTCCGAGCCTTGAGCAGTTGCAGCACTACGAGCCGCCGATCTCGAGCCGCGTCCACGCCGGTGACGGCGCGCTGGTGGCGGAATTCGCGCGCGAGCAACGCGTGTTCGTGCCGATCGCGCAAATCCCCGACTACGTGAAGAACGCCTTCATCTCGGCGGAAGACCAACACTTCTTCGAGCACTCGGGCATCGACTTCCAAGGTTTGGCGCGCGCCATGCTGACCAATGTCGGCAATGTCCTGCGGGGGCGGCGCATGGAAGGCGCTTCCACGATCACCCAACAAGTCGCGGGCAACATGCTTACGGGCCGCGAAGCGCACGGCCTTGCGGGCGTCTACCGAAAGGTTCGCGAAGCGGTGCTCGCTCAGCGCATCGAGCGCGCGATGGACAAGGACCGCATTCTCGAACTCTATCTGAACCAGATTTATCTTGGTAACCGCGCCTTCGGCGTCGGGGCCGCATCGCTCAATTACTTCGACAAGCCGCTCGATCAGCTGACGCTCGGCGAAGCCGCGTTCTTGGCGGTATTGCCGAAAGGCCCAGGCAACTACGATCCCCGCACCACGCGTGGCATGCAGCGTGCGCTCGAACGGCGCGACTACGTCCTGCACAACATGGTCGAGCGCGGTTACATCACCCAGGCCCAGGCCACGGCCGCGCACAACGAACAGATCGTCGTCCATGACCGGCTCTCGGGTGATCAGTACGTCGCTGCTTCGCACTTCGTCGAAGAAATCCGCCGTCAGGTGCAAGGGCAGTACGGCGAACAAGCACTCTATGACGGCGGCCTGTCGATCCGTTCCACGATCGATACGCATCTGCAGTTGATTGGCGCGCGTGCGCTGCGCGCGGGCCTCGAGGCGTACGACCGTCGCCACGCCTGGCGCGGACCGGTGGGCGTTGGCGACCCGTCCGGCGATATTCGCTCGCAGCTGTCGCATGCCGCCCCCGCTCCGCAGCTCTCCGGTTGGGTGCGGGCGATGATCACCTCGACCCAGGGCGGCGCTGTGTCGGTGACCGATGAAAACGGTTCGAGCGGCCGTTTGGCTGCCGCCGACGTGCAATGGGCCGCGCAATGGTCGCGCAGCGAAACTCAACGCGCGCTTCACCGCGGCACCATCATTTATGCGGTGCGTGGGTCGGGCGGTGGATACACGCTGAAACAAGTGCCGGAATTGCAAGGCGCGCTCGTCGCCATGGATCCCCACACCGGCCGCGTCCTGGCGATGGTTGGCGGCTATTCGTTCAACGAAGCTGGCGGCCTCAATCGCGCCACCCAAGCGCAGCGGCAGCCGGGTTCATCGTTCAAGCCGATCGTGTACGCGGCGGCGCTCGATTACGGGCTGACGCCGGCGACGCTCGTTGATGACGGTCCGCTCTCGATCAATGCCGGCGATGGCTCGCAATGGTCGCCGGAAAACTACGAGCACGATTGGCTCGGCCCCACCACGCTGCGACGCGGCCTCGAACTCTCGCGCAACGCCATGACGGCGCGCGTAGCCTATCAAATGGGTCCGGACCGCGTGCTGCAATACGGCCAACGCCTCGGCGCGCTCGGTCAAAACCAGATCGCGGTGTTCTCGCTCGCACTCGGCGCCGGTGAAACCACGCTGCTGCGCATGACCACGGCCTACGGCATGTTCGTAAACGGCGGCCACTGGATCCAACCGATCATGATCGACCGGATCCAGGATCGCACCGGCCATTCAATCTTCCGCCGCGATCAGCGCACGTGCCCCGATTGCAACGCTGAATGGCACGGCCAAGCGCCGCCGATTCTGCCAGATACGCGCCAGCAAGTGCTCGATCCCGTGACCGCTTATCAGATCGTCTCGATGGCGCAGGGCGTTGTCGAACGCGGCACGGCCGCCACTGCTGTCGGTTCGCTGGGCATTCCGCTCGCCGGAAAAACCGGCACCACCAGCGACTACAAGGACGCGTGGTTTGTGGGGTTCTCGCCTGACTTGGTTGTGGGCGTCTGGACCGGTTTCGATCGCCCCCGCAACATGGGCCAAGGCGAAACCGGCGCAAATGTCGCCGCCCCGGTCTTCGCTTCGTTCATGCGCCAGGCCTTGGCCGATACGCCGCCGACGCCGTTCCGTATCCCGGCGGGTGTGCGTTTGGTGCGCATCGACTACATGACCGGCTTGCTGCCGGGCCCGACGACGACGCAGACAATCCTCGAAGCCTTCCGTCCGGGCACCGAGCCGACCAATAACGTGGCGAGCGCATCGCCGTTCGTGTTCGGCGGCACCGATCCGATCGATCCGCGCGTGCTGTCGAATTTCACCGGCGTGGCGCCGGAAAGCGCGAACACCGCCCCGCCGCAACAACAGCAGCAACAACAAAACCAGGATCAGCAGGATCTGAACGGGCTCTATTGACCGTTTAAGATGCGGGCGAAGGGCGCGCTTTAACCGGCGCGCTCTTTCGCTTATCTAGCTCCCAACATATCCAGGACCTGACCATGCGCGCCGAGATTTCCGCCCTTGCTGAACAGATTGAATCCGCCGCGGCTTTGCTCCGGAGGCGTCTTTGACTGGGATCGCGCCCAAGTCCGTCTCGATGAACTGAATGCGCTCTCCGAGCGCCCCGATTTTTGGAACGATCCCTAGAAGGCCCAGAAACTCATGCGCGAGCGCAACAAGCTCGACGCGGGCGTGAACGCAATTCTGTCGATCGAACGCGATTTGCGTGACTCGCTTGAGCTTGCGGAGATGGCCGAAGCCGAGGGCGACGAGGCGTTGGTCGATGAGGCGCACAACACGCTGAAGAAGGTGCAAGAGCGGGCGGCCAAGGCAGAACTGGAAGCGCTGCTTTCGGGCGAAGCGGACGGCAACGACGCTTATATCGAAATCAATTCCGGCGCTGGCGGCACCGAAAGCCAGGACTGGGCTTCGATGCTGTTGCGGATGTATGCGCGCTGGGCGCAGGCGCACGGCTATCAAGTCGAAGAGCTAGAGCATCAGGACGGCGATACCGCTGGCATCAAGTCGGCGACCTTGTTGATCCAGGGCGAGAACGCCTACGGGTGGCTTAAGACCGAAGGCGGCGTGCATCGCTTGGTGCGGATTTCGCCGTACGATTCCAACGCGCGGCGCCATACCTCGTTTGCCAGCGCTTGGATTTATCCGAAGATCGACGACACCATCGAAATTGAGATCGACGAAAAGGATGTGCGCACCGACACCTATCGTTCGTCTGGCGCTGGCGGACAGCACGTCAATAAGACCGATAGCGCCGTGCGCTTGACTCATATTCCCAGCGGCATCGTCGTCGCCTGTCAGGCCGAGCGCAGTCAGCACAAAAACCGCGCCGCCGCCTGGGAGATGCTGCGCGCCCGCCTCTATGAGGCGGAGTTGCAGAAGCGGGAGGCGGAGGCCGACGGGCGATGGATACGGGCATTCCAGAGGCGGCAATCGTCGAGCAAACAGGCGGTTGGCTTGCCGAGTATCAGCGCGGCAAGCGAGCGGGCGGCTCGGCGCTGGAGACGTTCCAGGGCGTCCTGGTCGACGAGATCGTGGTGCCGGAAAGCGCCGCCAACGCGACTGATCCCGCGGCGATGGTGCGTGCGGCTGTCGCGTTTGCCGATACGATGCAGAACCAAGCTGCGTACTTGCCCGGCGAGTTCGCGCAGGAGGCGGCGTGGATTTTCTACGTCAATGATTACCTCGATCAGGTCAAAGACGGCGGTCACGTTCAATACTTCGCCAATCGCGGCGACGATGAATTGGCGCTCCGCTGCACGGCGTTCGGTTTAAAGAGCATGCTCGCCGATCCGCATTTGGCGTTGTTCAATCTGTCGGTTCAGCTGCGCACGAGTGAACCGAAAGCGGCGAAGCGCGCGGCGATCAATGCGGGCTTCCGCAGCACGCAGGAGGCCTCGCGCGATCTCGACCGCAAGTTCGCCGCGATCGAGCAGGAAGAACCGCTGATCCCACGGCAAAAGACTTGGCTGAAGAGTTTGCGCAAGGTGCGCGTCACGCCGGATGAAGAAATCCGTCAGCGCATTGCGTACTTGATCGCCTCTAATCCCCTGCGCGATGGGCGCTTACGCGAAGCGGCGCGAGTGCAGTCGGAGAAGGAAGGCGCCGATCCAGTTTACGTCTCAGTTCGCGCTCTGTGTGAGCAGGCGGGTCTGCATTTCAGCAGCTTGCGCGGACTTGGTTTCACCCAAGTGCGCGCGGTTTGGCCGGAAGGGCCCAATAAACGCGCCCATGCCTGGCGGGTTGAGACGGATCGCGGCACGCGGACCGCTGTGTTTTACGTCGAAGGCGCTTTCTTCAAGCGTCACTTGGCGGTGCTGACCCGTGAAGGCGAAGCCTTACCGCTAGGCTCGCTAGCGATGACGCCGGAGGAATACGCAGCCGTGGCGTCGCCTCAACAGGCTTGATTTCTCGCTACCTGTTCGAGCACAAGCCGACGTCTCTTGGACGCCAATCAGTTGCGCCAAGTTGCTGGTGTTTTTCGAAGCTAAGATTTGACGCGACCAGCAATCCTAGCCGGTGTCGATGCCGCTGACAGCGGTGCGATAGTGGAAGTCCAGCGTGTCGTAGAGTTCGCGGCCGTAGAGATCGCGCGTGTTTGGCGGCGGTTCGTCTTGGACGCGATTGGCGCCTGGCGGATTGAGGCGGCGCGTCAGGCGCAGCGCATAGGGCGCGGGATCGTTGAAGGCGCGAAGCAGGGCTTCGAAGCGTGCGGCCAGCGGGCGTGTGAAGATTTGGCATGATGGAGCGTGACGACGCGGGCGCGCTGCGCGCGGCCGTCGTGTGGCTGGGGTGGAGCACCGGAAAGTGACGCGCCAAGCTTCCGGGTTGGCCGGATCAAACACTGAAGCCGCGCGCTTGCGCGCGGATCTCTTGCCTGCGCGCGGGCTGAAGGCCGGTGGTGCGTTTTCGCCGAGCTTGTGCGCTTCGATGAAAATGAGGCGGCGCAGGATGGCTTCGGCGGGGCGGAGCCAGGTGAGGCAGGAGATCTCGGGCTGATTTGCTGAGCGTGTGTTGGGCAGCGAGTTGTTCGGGAGCGCCGAAGAGATTGAAGAGGGCGGTGAGGAGCGCGTGCGCCGCCTGCCATAGCGCGATGGGCGCTTGGCGTGGCGGTGCTTGGGGTGGGGCGCTCTCGGACATGAGTGCGCAGGATAAGGCCGTTTCAAGCCGGTCGAATTGGAAAACGCGTTTTCGTTGATGTGTAAGGGATTTCGCGTCGAAAACGGTAGGATTGGCAGGGCGCCAATCCCCTAGAATTTCGATCTGAGGGAAGTCGGCGCTAGGCCGAAAGCGTGTTT
>JACQAD010000154.1 GCA_016195125.1 Magnetospirillum sp. | reverse complement strand
GGCGGGGGCGCGGGCGGTCGGAGCGAACGGCGACACGAAGGGGGCGGCGAAGGTTGTCGGCTGTGTCGCCGGCCCGGCCGAAGGGTTGTCGTTGGCCACCGGCGAGTCGGGATCGGCGATCAGGCGGGCCAGGGATTCGGGCTCGCGACAATCCAGGATCTTGGCGCCGATGCGGCGCACCAGGGCCGGGTTCATCTCGGAATAGGCCGGAACCAGGGGAACCTGCCACTCATGCAGCAGGTAGGCCTTGATGGCGTCGTAGAGTTCGTCGGCAGGACTGCGGGACGCGGACTTCGCCGGTTGCGGCGCGGCCTCGGCGGCAAGGGTCTCGGCCCGGGCGGCGCCCGGCGACAGCTTGCGGCGGAAATAGCGCTTGGCGGCGGTCCGCACCACCATGGCGATGACTTCGGCCAGGGTGCGGCCGCAGGACAAGGGGACATTGTCCTCGGCCACGGGGCGGCGGCGCTCGTCCACCAGCACATAGCGGAACCGGGGCCGCTCGCGGCGGAAAATCTGGAAGCAGCGGGTCAGAAGATCAAGGTCGTCAAGGGTGCGATCATAGGCCTGGTCGCGCGGTAATGCCTTCAACTCGGGCAGGAACTGCCCAAGAATATCGACAACCGGCCCCTGCAAGGTACCGTTGATCCTGAAGACCGCTGTCGCGGTGTCCGTCATGGCGTCAACCTTAACTCCATCGCGCCACAAACCCCATCATGAGGTTAGCACGCGATGACCTGTGTATCATCAACAATGTCGGAGCGGACCCCGAGCACCCTCACAATACCCCCATTCCGTATAGGCTAATGTGAAGTGCCTCACATAGCGACTGGGAAAAAGCATAAGGTGAACACCTGATTAATTCCTCCAAAGCCGCATGGTTGCGTCATATGAGGAGTATCGAGGCATTTGCGTCTTCGTAATGGGAGAGGTGTCGCAATACCCTATTCGTAGGGAGGGCAGTGCCAGCCGCGGGGCGATGTCGTAAAGATCTCGCATCCCGTCGCGGTGACGCCGATGGAATGCTCGAATTGGGCCGACAGCGACTTGTCCTTGGTGACCGCGGTCCAGCCGTCGGCCAGGATCTTGGTTTCAAAGCGCCCGGCATTGACCATGGGCTCGATGGTGAAGAACATGCCCTCGGCCAGGGCGGTGCCCTCGCCGGCGTGGCCGTAATGCATGACGTTGGGCGCCTCGTGGAAGACGCGGCCAAGCCCGTGGCCGCAGAAATCACGCACCACCGAGAAGCGGTGCTTCTCCACGAAACTCTGGATGGCCCAGCCGATATCGCCAAGAGTGGCGCCGGGCTTGACCACCTCGATGCCGCGCATCAGGGCCTCGTAGGTCACTTCCACCAGCTTGCGGGCCTTCACGCCGACCTTGCCCACATAGTACATGCGCGAGGAATCGCCGTGCCAGCCATCGACGATGGGGGTCACGTCGATATTGACGATGTCGCCGTCCTCCAGCCGCTTCTCGCCGGGAATGCCATGGCAGACCACATGGTTGACCGAGGTGCAGATGGATTTGGGAAAGCCGCGGTAATTCATGGGCGCATTGACGGCGCCCCGCTCGATGATGAAGGCGGCGCACAGACGGTCGATCTCGGCGGTGGTCACGCCCGGCACCACATGGGGGGTGATGAAGTCGAGGGCCTCGGCGGCCAGACGGCCGGCCTTGCGCATGGCATCGAAATCGGCGGCGCTGTGGCGGCGGATGCGGGAGAATTCCCTGTCTTCGCGTTCCATAGATCCCTTAGGTCCGTTCAATGGGGCCGCTGCCGATAACCAAGGGCAGGGGGCCGCTCAACTCGATGCCGTCAGGGGATAAATGGCACGTATAGCAGATCGCTTCAACACCATCACGCACCGCCCCCTCCAGGGATCGGGCATAGGTGGGGTCGATGTCGGCGGCGGGACGAAAGCCCGTACAATCCTCGCGCTGGACCAGATAGACCATGACGGCGCGTTCACCCGCCGCCACGCGGTCGCGCAATTCGGCCAGATGTTTGGTTCCGCGCACCGTGACCGCGTCGGGGAATTCAGCCCATTCGCCGCGCTTGAGATGGACATTCTTGACCTCGACCCAGCATCTGGGGCGGCCTTGTTCCTCCAGCAGCAGGTCGATTCTGGAATTGACCCCGTATTTGACCTCACGGCGGATGGAGGAATAGCCGGTCAGTTCGGCGATGGCGCCGTCAGCGACCGCCTGGGCGACGATGCCGTTGGGATGCGCGGTGTTGACCCCCACCAGATGGCCGTCAACGGTCACCAGCTCCCAATTCCACTTCAGCTTGCGCTCGGGATTGGTGGCCGGTGACAGAAAGCAGATCATGCCGGGCTCGGCGGTGCCCAGCATAGCCCCGGAATTGGCCACATGGGCGGTGATCTCGGTGCCGTCCTCGAGGCGCATGTCGGCCAGGAAGCGTTTGTAACGCTTGATCAGCGTGGCCCGCACCAGGGGCTGGGCAAAGCGCATCAGCTCTTGTCCGGGCTCATGCGGCCGCCGCCATGGGTGATGTCGGCCAGACCCGGCACGGCGCAGCCCTGGGGCGCCGGAGCGGCGGCGCAGGGGTGGGGCGCCCAGCCGGTCATGGTCATGACCTGGAAGGTGGCGGGCAGGCGGCCGTCGGGGCCGGCGAATTGGTCCTGATAGGCGGCGACGGCATGCAGCAGGGTGGCGCGCCGGGTCAGGCTCTTGCGCTGCCCGGCCACGGCGTTGCTCTCGCCCATGCCGCGCAGATCGGCCATCAGGCGCATGGGATCGGCATAGGTCACCGAGATCGTATCCGTATCGGCCACCGGCAGGGCGAATCCGGCCCGCTGCAGCAACGCCCCCAGATCCTTGACGTCGGCGAAGGGGGCGATGCGGGGGCTGATGCCTCCTTCCTCGGCCAGTTCGGCGTCGGTCAGCGCCTTGCGCAACTCGGCCAGGGTGCCGGCCCCGAACAGGGCGCCCAGGAACAGGCCATCGGGCTTGAGCACCCGGCGGATCTGCAGCAGGGTGCCCGGCAAATCGTTGACCCAGTGCAGCGACAGGCCGGAGATCACCAGATCGAAACTGTGGGCGGCGAAGGGCAGCCATTCCTCATCGGCGACCAGGGTGGGATGGCCGTTGGCCGCCGCCCTGGTGGCCATGGCGGGCGACAGGTCGCATTGCACCAGGGTTTCGATGCCGCCGCGTCCCTTGATCGCGTCGGCCATCTCGCCGGTATGGCAGCCCAGGTCCAGCGCCACGGGAAATTGGCGTTTGATGTCGTCCAGGCGGTCGGCCAGACGCTCGGCGACCTCGCGGACCAGGAAATCGTGGGATACGAAATCAGGGGCGGCGCGGTCTCGGTGCTTGCGCACCAGGGCTCGGTCGAAGATTCTCATGTCAGGTTTTATGGCATGCCCATGCCTTTCGGGGGAAGGAAAGAAGATGCCGGCCCGCCTTGTGCGAATGGTGGTTGACGCCTTGCTGCCGCCGTTGTGCCTCAGCTGCCATGCGGTGGTGGTCGAGCCGGGAACCCTGTGCCCGGAATGCTGGTCGCGCATGACCTTCCTGGGGTCGCCCCAATGCGCATGCTGTGGCCAGCCCTTCGAGCTGGATGCCGGCCCCGAGGCGGTCTGCGGCGATTGTGCCCGCTCGCAGCCTCCGTTCGGGCGGGCCCGCGCCGTCTTTCGCTATGACGACGAATCCAAGGTTCTGATCTTGCGTTTCAAGCACGCCGACCGGTTGGAGGGAGTCGGCGCCTTCGCCCTGTGGATGGCGCGTGCCGGCGCGGACTTACTGGCCGAGGCCGATCTGCTGGTGCCGGTGCCGCTGCATCGGTGGCGGTTGCTGTCGCGGCGCTACAATCAGGCGGCGCTGCTGGCCCTGGCCATCGGCCGTCAGGCCCGGCTGGAGGTCGAGCCCGAGGCGCTGATCCGTGTCCGGCGCACGCCGCCCCAGGGTCATCTGGGGCATGACGCCCGGCAGCGCAACGTGGCGGGGGCCTTTCGCCTCAACGACGGGCCGAAGGCGCGGCTGGCCGGCAAGCGGGTGGTGCTGGTGGACGACGTGTTGACCAGCGGCGCCACCATCGGCGAATGCGCCAGGGTTCTGAAGCGCGGCGGTGCGGCCTCGGTGGATGTTCTCACCCTGGGACGGGTGGTGCGGTCGGCCTAGCTACGCTATATAGGATGAAACCCCCCTGTGGAGCCCATCATGGCCGAGATCGAGATCTATACCACCGACGTCTGCCCCTATTGCGTCAAGGCCAAGAAGCTGTTCGACAAGAAGGGCGCGACCTATTCCGAGATCAACGTCTCCACCGATGACGGCTTGCGCCAGTACATGATGAACCGCTCGGGCGGGCGCCGCACCGTGCCGCAGATCTTCATCGACGGGGTGCATGTGGGCGGCTGTGACGATCTTTACGATCTCGACCGTGCCGGCAAGCTCGATTCCATGCTGGCGGGGACCAAGTGAGGGCGTTCAAGGCGGCCTGCCTGCAGGTCAACGCCTCCAATGACCTGATGGCCAATTGCGATGCCGCCGCCGCCCTGGCGGTGGAGGCGCGCGCCGCCGGTGCCGACCTGATCCTGATGCCCGAGAACGTGGCCATGATGGAATGGGGGCGCTCCAACATCGTCCTCAAGGCGCAGCCGGAAGACGAGCACCAGGCGCTGATATTCTTCCGTGAGCTGGCCCGCGAGATCGGTGTCTGGCTGCATATCGGCAGCCTGCACGTGCTGCTGGATGGCGGCATGGTCGCCAACCGCACCTATGTGCTGGGCCCCGACGGCGAGATCAGGGCCCGCTATTCCAAGATCCATATGTTCGACGTGGAT
The DNA here is from genome assembly GCA_016195125.1 of Magnetospirillum sp. Taxonomy (GTDB): domain Bacteria; phylum Pseudomonadota; class Alphaproteobacteria; order Rhodospirillales; family Magnetospirillaceae; genus Phaeospirillum. Next base: position 788 of record JACQAD010000154.1, on the reverse strand, counting down.
CTGGGCCTGGGCGAGGTCTACAAGGAATCCGCCACCTTCTCGCCCGGCGATACCGCCGTTTGCGTCGATCTGCCCTGGGGGCGGATGGGCCTGTCCATCTGTTACGATGTGCGCTTCCCGCATCTCTATCGGGCCCTGGCCCATTCCGGCTCTTCGTTCCTGGCGGTGCCCGCCGCCTTCACCCGGACCACCGGCAAGGCCCATTGGCATGTCTTGCTGCGCGCCCGGGCCATCGAGACCGGTTGTTACGTCTTCGCCCCCGCCCAGTGCGGCGAGCACGTCAACGACCGCCAGACCTACGGCCACGCCTTGATCGTCAGCCCCTGGGGCGAGGTTCTGGCCGACGCCCTGGAGCGGCCCGGCTGGATCATGGCCGATATCGACCCCGAGAAGGTCAAGGACGCCCGGCGCAAGGTTCCCTGCCTGGACCACGACCGGCCTTTCGCGGTGCCGAGGCGCTGACCCGACGAGCCCTAGGCGAAGAATTGCGGCCAAGGGCCGGCGCGGCTGCTGCCGCGTCAGCCAAGGCGGTCACAGACCGCCGCCCGGCGTCAAGGGGCTCAAGTAACCAATTCCGCCGGCCCTGGTCCATTGATGGCGGCGATACGCTGCACCACCTTGGCGCGTTCGACGATTCCGTCTTCGTAGGATACGACGGCGAGGCCGCGGGCGAGGTCGAGCAGCTCGCCCCGCTTCAGCAGATGGTCGGGATTGGCGGGGCGGCCGAATTTCTCGTTGCCGTCGGCGAAGGTCTCGTAGAGCAGGATACCGCCCGGCTCCAGGCTGGC
>JACQAD010000156.1 GCA_016195125.1 Magnetospirillum sp. | reverse complement strand
CGGTGGTTACTCGGTGTTCGCCGGCGTCGGCGAGCGTACCCGCGAGGGCAACGACCTCTATCACGAAATGATCGAGTCGGGCGTCATCAAGCTGGACGGCCCGGGCTCCAAGGTGGCCCTGGTGTACGGCCAGATGAACGAGCCCCCGGGCGCCCGTGCCCGTGTCGCCCTGTCGGGCCTGACCGTCGCCGAGTACTTCCGCGACGTCGAAGGCCAGGACGTGCTGTTCTTCGTGGACAACATCTTCCGCTTCACCCAGGCCGGTTCGGAAGTGTCGGCGCTGCTGGGCCGCATCCCCTCGGCGGTGGGTTATCAGCCGACCCTGGCCACCGACATGGGTGCGCTGCAGGAACGCATCACCTCGACCAAGAAGGGCTCGATCACCTCGGTGCAGGCCATTTACGTGCCCGCCGACGATCTCACCGACCCGGCCCCGGCCACGTCGTTCGCCCACTTGGACGCCACCACCGTGCTGAACCGTCAGATCGCCGAGCTGGGCATCTACCCGGCCGTGGATCCGCTGGACTCCACCTCGCGCGTTCTCGATCCCCGCGTCGTCGGTGCCGACCACTATCAGACCGCCCGCGATGTGCAGCGTATCCTGCAGACCTACAAGTCGCTCCAGGACATCATCGCCATTCTGGGCATGGACGAATTGTCTGAAGAAGACAAGCTGGTGGTCAGCCGCGCTCGTAAGATCCAGCGCTTCCTGTCCCAGCCCTTCCACGTCGCCGAAGTCTTCACCGGTTCGCCGGGCAAGCTGGTCGGCCTGGAAGAGACCGTCAAGGGCTTCAAGGCTCTGTGCGCCGGCGAATACGACCATCTCCCCGAGGCGGCCTTCTACATGGTCGGCGGCATCGAGGAAGTGATCGAGAAGGCCAAGAAGATGGCCGCCGAAGCAGCCTAAGGCGTTCGGCCCTAGGCGTTCGGCCCTAGGCGTTCAGAAGGTATAGGGGCGGGTGCCTGACGGTACCCGCCGCTAATAAAGACAGGTTGAAGGAATCGCGGCATGGCCGAGAAGATTCAATTCGAATTGGTGTCCCCGGCGAAACTTCTGGTTTCCGCCAAGGTTGACATGGTCGTGGTCCCGGGCAGCGAAGGCGATTTCGGCGCCCTGGCTCTGCACGCCCCCATGATCACCACCGTCCGTCCCGGTGTCATCGACATCCATGACGGCGGCAAGGTGTCGTCGTCCATCTTCGTGGCCGGCGGTTTCGCCGAGGTCAACGAAGAGCGCATCACCGTCCTGGCCGAAGAGGCCATTCCGGTGGGCGAACTGACCGCCGATCTGGTCGAGGCCAGGAAGAAGGCGGCCAAGGAAGCCTCGGACGACGCCAACAACGACCGCGACCGGGCACACGCCGAGCGCCTGACCCGCATTGCCGAGGCCATGGCCGCAGCCGTCGCCTAACCTCCGCTCATACGATCCGTATTTTTGGAAGCCACCTCCTCCGGGAGGTGGCTTTCGTTTTGAGTGTCACTCAAGGATTCACGGCAAAGCCCTTCGACGCACGTTCTTATAAGAAGCCACAGGCGGCGCCAATTGCTTACAATTGGCGCATCATAGATACTTGCACATCCTTTTACGCGCGTTTATCTGTGATGTAGCAGCTTTATTGGCAAAATCCGGGGGCGTTCTAATGATACAGGCAGAGTCGCGCGAGCCACTGTCTCGTTCCATGAATCTCAACAATCTTACCGCTACCTTCAGAATGTATCATGATGTGAAGGGTCGCCTGGTCGAATGCGGTAAAATCCCGCTCATCACATTGCACAAGGGGAAATTGACCGTAGGGTCAGACCAGATCTCCAATCCAACGTTCGCCGCGAATAGCATCAGTTGGAACGAGGAAAGCAACACCAACTTCCTCTCCGGCAACCTGACGGTCACCACGCGCGGGCTGGTCCGGATCGAAGGAACGGTCCGTCGCGGCTGGAGAAAGGATAGCGTCACCGAATACAAACTTGTCGGAAGCGCATCTCCCACCTCGGAATATGAAATCCAGATTTCCCGGAGCGGCTATTTCACCAAGGAGGCCATGGAGGCAGACACCGAGGTCAAGTGGCGCCAGGGTCCAGACTTGAGGATCTCTTATGGCTACGATGAAACCAAGTCCCCGGTGCCTCTCATCCGATTGGGCGATCAGCCGGAGGACAAGATCATCCACGGCGGCACAATCGTCCTGATCGGTAAGGACATCTCCGATTCGGTCAAATTCACCACGTCCCAGAGCAAAATCTGCACCCTGTCCATTACCGGCCAGTCCTGGGGGTTTGGAAATGCCGAAGCCGAGGAAACCGCCACGCTGACCTACGACAACCGTCGCCCCATGGGCATCATGGAGGGGCAAGTCATCGTCACGGACAAGCAAAGCAGGCGAATGCACTACAGGCTTCGGGCAACCCCCGCGAAGAATGCCGGGTTCGTCCTTCCCTATCCTGAAGTCGAGTACGAAGACGAACTTCAACTTCCCGGCCCAGGCAAGTTGACCGTCCGCAAACTACTGGCGACACTGCCCAAATTGTCGGAAGTCTCCGAAGAGGCCAACCGCCGCTTTTATAGAAACATGTTCTGGGCCGCTGGGCAGGATCCCGCCCAGGCCCCCTTGGTCAAGCAGATCCTGGGCAAGGAGCCGCCGACCCTCACCGGTGAGGCCGAGGTCACGGCAAAAGAATCCAAGGATTGGTATATCAAGACAGCCTCCCGGGCTATCTTGTGCAAGACTTTTGACGCCTATGACGGTCCAAATAAATCAGGCACCAAACTGAGCAAGGCTCAGCGGGAGAAGCTGAGCAAGTACATCAGCACCTCAATGATTGGCGACAAAAGTTACCATACACAGCACAGAAGCGTCTATCTGGAGGCTTTCAAAGCGGTTAAGCCAGAGATCAAAAGCTTTGTCGCTGACGGTGGAGACAAGTGGGCACGACGGCTCTTCAACTATCTATGCCGCCCAGAGATGATTAACCGAATGCTGGCGCAGGTTACGGCCGAGACGGTAAAGGCCGCCGGCTATACCGCACTGAACTCATACTGCACGTTGCTTGATGTACTGTCCCCCACAGGACGGTACGCCACCGAGTACTATCAGATGATGATGACGGGCGTGATCGTCCGCCTCACCGAATATGTCGCCCACGAAGATACCGAACAGATCCGCGAATGGTTGCCGACGGCGCTTGAAGAGATGATATCCGCCGCTGAACGGGGGGAGATCGTCTGCGGTACCGATCTGACCTCGGCCCAGATAAAGTAACTGGTGTCGGTCTTTCGCAAACATGCCACCGAATTCAATGAGGCCGCCCTGAGGGCCATGCAGATCTTTGCCTCGAAGCGCAATCCGTTAGCCTCACCCAACGTCACGGTGCACGAGCTTCTGCAGCCATTCGAGGCCGCCATTCGCAAGTCAAATGCCTGGGTCGCCAACCATTTGGCCGCCAAATTCATCCTGAGATGCATTCCGGCCCTCTGCCTGGCGGGCTCCATTTTTTCGATCTACAAACGTCTTTCGGAGACCAATGGAGTTCCGTTGTCCAAGAAGGAATGCACGAGTCTGGTCGTCGAGACCGTCACCACCGTCTATCAGTCGGCGGAATTCATTCATATTCTGTCCCAGGAATACAAGGCTCACCAACTCCAGAAAGCGCTTTCCGGCGCCCGAGAGACACTGGAGAGATCCCAGAACCTGAACCGAATCCAGAGCATTGGAACACGAATCCTGCGCCGCCAATCCGTGGCGCAGGGGCGTTCGGTCATCCCGCCCATTCCCATGAAAAGGATGGCTTCGTTCTCTGATCTTGACGGGGTCTTGATCATTGGACGGCGCACGGCCCCCCTCCTCGATAACGCCGATGCCTCGGCCATTGCGCCAAAGTCCGAACCTCGCGGTTTCGAACGGCTGTTCAAACACGGTAAGGTCATGGGATGCCTTCGTATTCTGGGGGCCATGGCATCGGTGGCCATGGTCGGTTGTTCCATTTGGGAATTGTGCAACGACATCTCCGAAGATAAGTCGGGCGGGGTCATCGCCTGCGACGCCATCATGATCGGCCTCAACACACTGGCCGCGGCAGTGTTCATCGCTGAGCTTTTCATCCCCCTGGCCTGCCTCCCGGCGGTGGGCTTCGTCCTTCTGGTGGCCGGATTGATCGTCGGATTGATTTCATATTTCGCCGACAAGCCCAAGAACCCTCTGGATCGATACATCAAGGAGGTCGGCATCCCATTCGTCGACAAGATCGAACCTGCCACTGGGGTGACGGCCATGTCCGGCAAATTGGTTCAGTCCATGGCCCCCAAGGCCGCATAAATCCGCTGACGGGCCGACAGCCCGGCAGCAAGGGCCGCCCTCGCAAGGGGCGGCCCTTTTGTTTTGACTATGGGCGAATGTGCCACACAATAGTGGCCGCCTTAACCGCGATGGATGTTCCATGAGCCGCTGGTCTTCGGAGGATATCGCCTGGGGGCAGTTCACCCCCGATCGCCTCAGTCCCGACATCCTCAAGGTGATCAAGGCCGCCGCCATGGTCGAGCGCAACGCCGCCGACTACACCACCTATCTCAGTCGGGTCTTTGCCGGTGACGCCTTGTTTCTGGCTCAAGTTCAAACATGGCGGGAGGAAGAAATCCGCCATGGCGACCTGCTGGGCCGCTATGCCGAGATGGCCGATCCCACTTTCGACTTCGAGGCCCGCTTCAAGCGCTTCACCGAAGGCTACCGCATTCCCCTGGATCGCCAGGATTCGGTAAGGGGCTCGCGCACCGGCGAATTGCTGGCGCGGTGCATCGTCGAGACCGGAACTAGTTCGTTCTACTCGGCCATCCGCGACGCCACCGACGAGCCGGTGCTGAAGGCGCTCTGCCATCGTATCGCCGGCGACGAGTTCCGCCATTACAAGCTGTTCTACTCCACGATGCGCCGGATCATGCCCACGGAACGCCTGCCGCTGTGGCGCCGGGCCCTGGTGGCGGTGGGGCGCATCCGCGAGACCGACGACGACGAGATGGCCTATTCCTGGCACGCGGCCAACGATTCCGAGGAAACCCCCTACGACCTGGCCCGCTGTAACCGGGAATATGCTTTGCGGGCCTATGCCCTTTACGGCCGCCTCCATGCCGAGCGGGCGGCCCAGATGGTGGTCAAGGCCATCGGCCTCGACCCCAGAGGCTGGCTGGGCCGCAAGGCGCGCTCGTTCGCCTGGACCAAGATTCAGCAGCGCGCCAGTTCCATGCCGCCGGCCTGACGTCCTCGCTCAAGGAGAATGTTATGGCACAGCATTTTTCAGCCCTGTCGAACCAGCATATGGACTTTATTCGGGCACAACCGATCTTTTTCGTGGCCACGGCCCTGGATGACGGCCGCATCAACCTGTCCCCCAAGGGATTGGACGGAACCTTCACGATTCGTGGCCCCAACCGGGTAGCCTGGCTGAACCTGACCGGCAGCGGCAACGAGACAGCCGCCCATCTGCGCCGCAATGACCGGATCACCCTCATGTTTTGTGCGTTTTCCGGGGCACCGCTGATCTTGCGCGCCTATGGCCATGCCCGCGCCCTGCACCGCCGCGATGCCCAGTGGAAAGAGCACGAGCGCCTGTTTCCCGATTTTCCGGGCAAGCGTCAGATCGTAGTGGTCGAGATTGACAGCGTCATCACCTCCTGTGGATTCGGAGTGCCCTTGATGACCCTTGAAGGCCAGCGCCCGAACCTTCCGCAATGGGCGACAGCCAAAGGACCGGAGGGTATCGAACAGTACTGGCGCGATCGCAACCTGATCAGCTTCGATGGCCTGGAGACCGGCATTGTGGATGAGGCGGATTCCCCGTCCTGATCCGTCTTGTCACCGGCGCGGGCCTGTGGTCTGCTCGGCCCGACAGCAATTGAGGCATGAACATGAGCGGCAACGCCTTGTGGCAATATGGATGGCGAGACGAATTCGCCCTGGGCGACGCCCTGGTGGATTCCCAGCACCGCGCCTTTTTCGACGAGGCCGCCGGCTTGCGCTCCGCCCTGGCCGCCCTCGAGCCCAAGGACCAGATCGTGGCCTATTGCGCCACCTTCATGGCCAATCTGCGGGTCCATTTCGCCGATGAGGAAAAGCTGATGGCCAGGCTGGACTACCCCGACATCCGCGCCCATCGCCTGGAGCATTCCCGGCTGCTGGCCCGCACCGACGAAGTGGTGGCCGAGATTCATGCCGCCACCTGCCTGATCGATTGCCTGTTGGGCACCCACGCCCTGATGGAAGCCCTGGTGGAGCACGTCACCGACCAGGACATGCGGATCAAGACCTTCATCGTGGACCATGCGGCATGAGGATATCCCTCCGCATTCTTGCCCTGACCGCACTGGTCATGACGGCCCCGGCCATGGCCGCCGAGGCCCCGCTGGATGTGGCCGAGGCCGCGTCGGGCACCTTCGTACGGGGTTGTGCCGCCCATGTGGGGGCCTTGGACAAGCTGCATGAGAGATTACAGCCGGGCCGCGACCTCTATCTGCCCCGCCTGCCCGATCCAGCCGCCAAGCCCTTCCTGCAAGGCCGCCAGGGCGAGGCCTATCTGCGCGAGGATGCGGGCATCACCCTGGTGCTGCTGACCGCCGACGATCAATGCGCCGTCTTCGTGCGCAAGGTTCCCAGCGGACGCATGTACACCCAGCTGGAAAAAGATCTGCGGGTCGCCGTGGGCCAATACTTCACCATCCGCGCCGCCGGACAGGAGAACAAAGGCCCCATGCTGTCCCGCTTCATCGACCTGCTTCCGGCCGGAGAATATCGGGCCGAACTGATCAAGACGTTCGGAGCCGAACCCAACGGATTGCGGGTGATCCTGACCACCTCGGAAACCGCCAATCCCAATCTTCAGGCCATCATCACCATCGGCACGAGGCAGCCATGACGCGCATTGTCCTCACATTCCTGCTGAGCCTGCTGGCCCTGCCCGCCGCCGCCCAGAACGGCCCCAGCGCCCAGGCCCGCGATGAGACCACCCGTCTGGCGGTGGCCGTGCTGGGCCGCATCTGCCTTTTGAACATGGGCGACAGCAACGCGATCCTCACCGCCGCCTCGCCCACCGGCGAATTCGGCTTCAGCGATGCGACCCCGGACGTGGCCGAGACCTTCCTCAAGGACCGCTCCGGCTTCGTGCGCGTGCTGCGCCGGCCCGGACTGGGCGCCGTGACCCTGGTTGCGGGCAATGACGGCATCTGCACGGTCTGGTCGGAATATGCCGACGTCAATGCCGTGCAACGCTACCTGATGGCCATGGTGGAGAAGGGCGGCCTCAAGGGCGGCGCCCATCTGCTGGCCCTGGATGCCCGCGACGAGGACGGCCAGCGCATCACCGATTACTACATCATGCCCACCGATTGGTTCGCCCGCGACCTGGGCAAGCGCTTCGGCGAGGACGGCAGCCAGCCTCTGCCGCTGGTTACCTCGGTGTCGGGGCCCGGCCGCCGACCCATGGAAGCCATGCTGTCGGTCAGCCGGGTGATGCGAAAGTAAACACCGTCAGCGGCATTTGGAAAAGTCGGGCGCCCGCTTCTCCTTGAAGGCGCTGACCGCTTCCTTGAGGGCCTCACCCTTCAGGCACTGATCGAACACCGACGCCTCGTGGCTGAGACGATCCATGATGGGCTCGGCCGGGCGCTTCATCAGCGCCTTGATCTTCATGAGAATGTCGCGAGGCTTGGCCGCCAATTTGCGCGCCGCCGCCATGGCGGTCTCTTCCAGATCCTCGGCCGGGACCACACCGTTGATCAGGCCGATGGCCTCGGCGGTCTCGACGCCGAAGGGCTCGCCCAGCATCAGCATCTCGGCGGCGCGGCGATGCCCGGCCAGAGCCGGCAGGGTCTGGCTGGACCCGGCCTCGGGAACGATGCCGAGATTGATGAAGGGCGTGTGAAAGCGGGTGCCCGGCGCCGCATAGACCAGATCGCAATGGGGCAGCAGGGTCGTTCCGATGCCGATGGCGGCACCACGTAATGCGGCGACCACCGGCTTTCGCGCCCCGGCCACGGCGCGGATGAAGCGGTCGGCGACCGAGCCGCTCAGCGCCTCCCAGGTGAGGAAGTCGGGCAGGTCGTTGCCGGCGGAGAAATCGGCCTGACTGCCGAGAATCAGAAAGACCCCGACCTCGTCATCGGCGTCGCCCCGGGCAAAGGCGGCGGCCAGGGCCTCGTACATCTCGCCGATCAGTGCGTTCTTCTTGTCCGGGCGGTTCATGCGCACCACCTGAACCCCGCATTCCACATGGGACAGCACCAAATCGCTCATGTCCGTCTCCTCCTTTTGTTGGAAGAGACGGTGGCATGAGGCGGAAATCGGAGCAAGTCCCTAGCGGGTCGCCCGATCCAGCAGATAGACGATGGAGCGGTAAGGCAGGTCGGCGTGGTCGGCCAGCCCGATCTCGCAGGTCCGGTTGGAGGAATAGCCGGCCTCGCAGCCGGCCGGCACCTGGGGAGCCAGGGCGCGGAGCGCGTGGTCGTTGAGTTCGGGATGGGTGAAGCCCTTGTCCCCGGCGAAGCCGCAACAGCCGACCCCTTCCGGGATGATTGCGGTGGAGGCGCAGGCCTTGGCGAGGCCGGCCATCTTGTCGTCCAGACCCATCTTGCGGGCGCCGCAATTGACATGGACCAGCACCGGCGCCTCCTGCCTGGTGGGCTTGAGGCGCGGCAAGACCGCGTCGTGGAGGAATTCGACGCTGTCTTGGACTTTCAAACGCTCGCCCAGATAGGTCTTCATGCGCCAGGTGCAGGCCGAGGCATCCATGATGATGGGCAGGGCACCATGCTCGCTGGCCTTGAACAGAGCGGCCTCCAGCTCGGCGGCCTTGGCATCGGCGGTGGCGGCGAGGCCCTTGCTCTCAAAGGCCTGACCACAGCACAGATTATCCAGCCCCTCGGGGATGACCACGCCGAAGCCGGCCCGCTGCAAGACCCGAATCATCACCCTGGGCAGGGAATCGGCCTCGGGATCACCTGCGGCCGGTCCCATGGTGCGCGCCGCGCAGGTGGGGAAATAGACCACACGCTCGCCGGCACTGGCCGAGGGCGACAGGGTGTAGCGGGCGGCGCCGGGCAGGAATTTGCCGACCTTGGGCAGGTGTCCGCCGGTCAGCTTGCGCAGGCCCTGGGCCAAGGCGGCCATGGCGCCGGGCCCGATGGCCTTGCTGACCAGACCGGCGGCTCCCAGACCGAAGCGGGTGGCGGCCATGGCGCCGCCGTAATGGCGCGCCGCCCACTGGCCGCTCATATGAGCGATGGAGCCCAGGCGGCGGCCACGCAGCGACTTGGTGAGGCGGCCGGTCTCGATCCCCACCGGGCAGGCGGTGGCGCACAGCCCGCAGGCGGCGCAGGTATCGATGCCCTGGTAATCGTACAGGCGCCGCAATTCCTCCGACGGTTCCCCCGAGGCATTGCGCCTTGAAATCTCGCGCCAGGAGGTGATGCGCTGGCGCGGCGACAGGGTCATGCCGTGGCTGGGACACATGCGCTCGCAAAAGCCGCACTCGATGCAGGTATCCACCAGGGGATCGGCGGCGGGCAGCGGCTTCAGGTTATTGAGATGGGCGTGAGGATCACGATCGAGCAGAACACCGGGATTGAGCATTCCCTCGGGGTCGAGCAGATGCTTGATGTCCCACATCAGCTGGGTGGCCTCGGCACCCCATTCCATCTCGACGAAGGGCGCCATGTTGCGGCCGGTGCCGTGCTCGGCCTTGAGCGAGCCGTCGTACTTCCCCACCACCAGCTCGGCCACCTCGTCCATGAAGCGGGCGTAGCGCTCCACCTCGGCCTTGGTGCCGAAATCCTGGGTGAAGACGAAGTGCAGGTTGCCGTCCAGGGCATGGCCGAAGATGATGGCTTCGGCATAGCCGTGCTTGCGGCACAGATGTTCAAGGTCGACCGTGGCGGCGGCCAGGCAATCCAGGGGGAAGGCCACGTCCTCGATGATGACGGTGGTCCCCACCGGACGCACTGCGCCGACGGCCGGGAACAGGCCCTTTCGGATCTTCCACAGCTTGCCGTACTCGTCGGGGAGGTCGGTGAAGACCGGCGGGAACAAGGTGGTGACCCCCTCCAGCACCCCGCCGATGGCGGCGATATTGGCGGCCAGGGCATCGGCGTTTTCGCCCCTGGTTTCCACCAGCAGGGCGGTGACGCCCTCGGACAGGCCACGGATCTGAGCGGGCATACCCGGTTTGTCCTCCACCGAGCGCAGGCTGGCGCGATCCATCAGCTCGACGGCCGAGACCGGCGCCGCCTTCAGGAGGACCACCGAGCGGCAGGCTTCGGCGATATCGGGGAACAGCAGCAGGGCGCTGGCCTTGTGGGCGTGCTCGGGCACCGTGCGGTAGGTGATCTCGGCGATGAAACCCAGGGTGCCCTCGGAGCCGATCATCAGATGGGTGAGGATATCCAGGGGATCGGTGAAATCCACCAGGGCATTCAGGGAATAGCCGGTGGTGTTCTTGATGGCGAACTTGCGGCGGATACGCTCGCGCAATGTGTCGTCGCCCCGCACCTTGGCGCCCATCCGGCTCAGGGAATCCAGCAGGGCGGCATGGCTGTCCTTGAAGGCCCGGACGCTGTCCGCGTCGCCGGTATCCACCAGGGTGCCGTCGGCCAGGACCAGACGCATGGAGATCAGCGTCTGGTAGGAATTGTCCGAGGTGCCGCAGCACATGCCGCTGGCGTTGTTGGCGGCGATGCCGCCGATCTTGCACGAATCGATACTGACCGGATCGGGGCCGATCTTGCGGGCGAAGGCGGCCAGACGGCGGTTGGCGTCGGCGCCGATGATTCCGGGCTGCAGGCGGATGCGCTTGCCCTCGTCCTCGACCACCGCCTGCGTCCAGCCATTGCCGAGAATCATCAAGACCGAATCGCTGACCGCCTGACCCGACAGCGACGTCCCGGCGGCACGGAAGGTGACGGGCGTCCCATGACGACGGCAGGCCGCCAGAACGCCCTTGACCTCGTCCTCATCCCGGACTTCGGCCACCACCTGGGGCACCAGGCGGTAGAAGCTGGCATCGGTGCCATAGGCGAGGCGGCGCAGGGGATCGGTGATCAGGCGCTCTACCGGCATCACGCCGGTCAGGTCCAGGAGCAGGCCAGAATAATCGGGGGCGGGGGAATTGGGGGTCACTTGCTCTCACTCCCGATCAGCAGGACGATCAGTTCCTTGGGGCCATGGACGCCGTAGGCCAGGGTCTGTTCGATATCGGCGGTCTTGCTTGGCCCCGACACCAGCACGGCGTTGGTGGGCATGCCCGTCTCCCAGGCCTGGGCGCGGATGGTCGCCGCCAAGGTATCGGTCAGGGAATCCTCCTCCACCAGGGCCACATGGATGGGGGGCAGCAGACTCATCAGCCGGGGCTCGTCCACACTTGGCCACAGCACCAGCGAACCGGTCTGGGCGATGCCGCCCCTGGCCGTGGTCAGGGCGGCATCGGCCTTGTGGACCAGTACCTCCTTCATCTCCTCGATCCCGCGATCATAGGCGATCAGGGCCGGCCCCTGCCCCGCCCAGCCCTCGGCCAATTGTCGCCCGGCATCGGAGGTGGGAGCGAACAGCATGGTGCCGACGCCCTTGTTGGCCAGGATCGTCTTGAGCCGCTCGGGCCAGTCGGCACGGGTTACCTCGTGCACGTCGGCGTGGGAGGCCTCCAGCATGGATTTGAACTTGGCCTTGCGCCCGGCCTTGTCATAGACCGGCGGCGTCCAATCGGGCCGTTCGGGAAGGACGCGCCGGGGCGCGGCTTTGAGGCGATTGAGGATGCGCTCTCGCGGGCTATTCATCACAGAACCCCTTCTCGCGGGCCAATTCATGCAGGCTCTTGGGTGCGAATTTCGGCTTGGCGCGCACGCTGGTCCATTGCTTGAGCATGGGGGCCGAAGCCGGCATCAGATTGCCGAACCAGCCCAGCAGGCGGGTACCGATGCGATAGACCAGCGGCGAGGCATACAGCAGCCTCCATCCGGCCCAGCCCAAACTTTCGCTCACGGACGCCGACGAACCGCCGCCCTTGACCGCGGCGGCGGCACCGGGCCGCACCGCCTCGGTCCGAAGGCGCACCAGCAGGTCGGGAATGGGAATCTGCACCGGACAGACCTCGGCGCAGGCCTTGCAGAGCGTCGAGGCATGGGGCTGGTCGCCGGCGCAATCCAGACCCTCCAGCTGTGGCGTCAGCAGTTTTCCGATGGGGCCGGGATAGGTGAAGGTATAGGTGTGGCCGCCGACCCTGGTATAGACCGGGCAATGATTCATGCAGGCGGCGCAGCGGATGCAGCGCAGGGTATCACCCAGCTCGGGATCCGCATGCACCCGCGAACGGCCATTGTCCAGCAGCACCAGATGCACCGCATTGGGGCCGTCCTTCTCGCCCGGCTTTCGGGGAGAGGAGATCATGTTGACATAGGTGGTGATGGGCTGGCCGGTGGCCGAACGCGGCAGCAGCGACAGCAGCGGCGGCACGTCCTCGAGCTTCTCCAACACCTTCTCGATGCCGGTGACCGCGATGTGCAGCGGCGGCAGGGTGGTGGACAGCCGGCCGTTGCCCTCGTTCTCGATCAGCACCAGGGTGCCGGTTTCGGCCACGGCGAAATTGACCCCCGAAATACCGGCATCGGCACCGGCGAAGCTGCCGCGCAGCGCGGCGCGGGCGGCGGCGGTCAGCTCGTCGACGTTCTCAGTGTAGACCTGGCCCTCGATCTTGTCCGCGAACAGCTCGGCGATCTCGACCTTGTTCTTATGGATGCAGGGCATGACGATATGGCTGGGGGCCTCGCCCGCCAGCTGAATGATGTACTCACCCAGATCGGATTCCACGGCGGCGATGCCGTTGGCCTCCAGATAGGCGTTGAGGTGCATCTCCTCGGTGACCATGGATTTGCCCTTGATCACCCGCCTGGCCCCGGCGGCTTCGAGAATTCCCAGCACGATGGCATTGGCCTCGGCGGTGGTCTCGGCCCAGTGGACCTGAATACCGTTGGCGGTGCAATTGGCCTCCAGGCGTTCCAGCAATTGGGGCAATTGGGCCAGGGCGCGGGCGCGGACGCCGGCGCCCCGGGCACGCAGGGCTTCCCACTCCTCCTGATCGGAGAACTGGGCGGCGCGCTTGGTCATCAAGCCGTCCATGGCCCGGCGGAAATTGGCCCGGAGCTTGGGGTCGTTCAGGGCCACATGGGCCTTGGCGCCGAATTCCATCTTGCCGGCCTTAGCGTCCATGGCAGCGCTCCAGAATGAATTCGGCGATGTGACGGCCGGTAAAGCCCTTGCGGCTCTTCTCGGCGGCGCCGGTGATGTTCATCAGGCAGCCGCAATCGCCGGACACCACCTGGGTGGCACCGGTCTCCTCGATGGAGGCGACCTTGTCGGTGACCATGGCGGCCGAGATTTCCGCCTGGCGCACGGCGAAGGCACCGCCGAAACCGCAGCATTCCTTCTCGCGCGGGTTCTCCACCAGGGTGACGTTGGCGAGTTGCCGCAGCAGCGCCTTGGGCTGCTCCACCACCCCGGCTTCACGCTGTGAATGGCAGGAGGGGTGCCAGGTGATGGTAACGGGCTCACCCTTGTCCGCCAGTTGCACGCCCAGCACATCCACCAGGAACTCGGTCAGCTCGAACACCCGGGCGGAGAAGGCGACGGCGCGGTCGTAATCGGGGGTGCCGTGGAACAGCTCGGCATAATGGGTCTTCATCATGCCGGCGCACGATCCCGACGGCACCACAATGGGCCAATCTTCGGGAAAGGCATCCAGCTGCACCCGTGCCACCGCCCGCGCCTCGTCCTGATAGCCGTTGTTGCGGGCGGGCTGACCGCAGCAGCTCTGCTTGGGCGGAAACACCACCTTCAGTCCCTGGCGCTTCAACAGCTCCATCCCGGCCAGACCGGCCTCGGGATAGAACAGATCAACCAGGCAGGTGCCGAAGAAATAGACATGATTCGGGCGTTGGGGCTTGGTCATGGTCATGGGCGTTCCATCGCTTCAGGCCGGTTCAGCCGGCGGGCATCCTTGGCCGGCAAATTTGCTCCGGCTCCGCATGGTTACCTGAATTTGACCATCTCAGTAAAGTGGTAAAATTATTTGTCCACCAATTTGCCGGCGGCAGCTTCGGTTCGGGATCGACCGGTGAGGTCGGACCCCGCCCGCCGCCGCAACGCCACCTCGCGTCGGGAATCGGCATGCTGGGCCTCGCGCAGCGCCTCCTCGGTCGAAGCGATATGACCCTCGGCCATGGCACGGGCCACTTCGGGATTGCCCGAGGCGATGGCGTGCCAGATGGCCTGGTGCTGGCGCAGGAAGCCGTCGCGCACGCCACGGCGGCGATAGAGATCACCGCGGTCATAGAAAACCCCGCCCCGAAGCATCTCGAAGATGCGCCGCATCACCTGGGTCATGACCTGATTGTGGGCGGCCTGGTAGATGGCGAGGTGGAATTCGGCATCGGCCGCCGCCTCTTGCGCCGGATCGTCGAGGGCGTGGGCCTTCTCCATGGCCTCCAGGCAGGCGCGCAGCCGCGCCAGATCCTCGGGCGTCGCCCGTTCGGCCGCCAGAGAGGCGGCGTTGCCGGCCATCACCCGACGAAATTCAAGATAGTCATAGGCCGTCTCGGGATGCGCCTGCAGCAGGCGCGCCAGAGGGTCTTTGGCCGGTTCGGCCTTGGCGGGGCGAGAGATGGTGCTCATGACGATCAGGATAGGACGGTGCTGGGCCATAGCCAATCCAAGATTTTTGGCCCACCAACTTTTCCATTTACATTACCGGCAGAATCGAGTTATCCACTGATTCATTCTGGTCTAATCTTTTTACCAAGACCAAAATCGCCCAACACCAACAACACCGGCATCTCAAGCGGATGCACGGTCAAGCCCCCAGGGAGGCACCATGCAAGCTTGGATGCAAGTCTACGATCCCGCCGGCAATCTGTGGCTATCGTCACTGATCGCCGCCATTCCGATCATCTTCTTCTTCGTGGCCCTGGCGGTGTTGCGCATGAAGGGCCACGTGGCCGGCACCATCACGGTGCTGCTGGCCATCGCCGTTTCCATCCTCTTCTACAAGATGCCCGTCGCCGCCGCCCTGATGGCCGGCGTGCAAGGCTTTCTGTTCGGCCTGTGGCCCATCGCCTGGATCATCATCGCCGCCGTGTTCCTCTATAAGGTCACGGTCAAGACCGGCCAGTTCGAGATCATCCGCTCGTCGGTGGTGTCCATCACCGCCGACCAGCGCCTGCAGATGCTGATGATCGGCTTTTCCTTCGGCGCCTTCCTGGAAGGTGCCGCCGGCTTCGGCGCGCCGGTGGCCATCACCGCCGCCCTGCTGGTGGGATTGGGCTTCAACCCGCTTTACGCCGCCGGCCTGTGCCTGATCGCCAATACCGCCCCGGTGGCGTTTGGCGCCATGGGCATTCCGATCATCGTCGCCGGTCAGGTCTCGGGCCTGGACCCCTTCAAGATCGGCGCCATGGCCGGCCGTCAGCTGCCGCTGCTGGCGGTGTTCGTGCCCTTCTGGATCATCTTCATCATGGACGGCTTCAAGGGCGTCAAGGAGACCTGGCCGGCGATCCTGGTGGCCGGCGGCTCCTTCGCCTTCGGTGTGTGGTTCACCTCCAACTATATCGGCCCGGAGCTGCCCGACATCACCTCGGCCCTGATCAGCCTGGTCTGCATCACCATCTTCCTGAAGTTCTGGAAGCCCAAGAACGTCTTCCGCTTCAAGAGCGAGACCGAGGAGGAGAAGCACTCCCACGACTACACCGCCGGTCAGGTGGCCCGCGCCTGGGCGCCCTTCCTGATCCTGACCGCCGTGGTCACGGTGTGGAGCCTCAAGCCCTTCAAGGCCATGTTCGCCAAGGGTGGCGAGTTGCTGTTCACCAACATCAATTGGGAAGTGCCCTACCTCCACAATCTGGTGTCCAAGGTTCCGCCGATCGTCGCCGCCGCCAAGGCCGTACCGGCCGTCTATACCCTGAATCTGGTGTCGGCCACCGGCACCGCCATCCTGATCGCCGCCATCATCAGCATCGTCATGCTGAGCATGAAGGCCTCGGACGGCCTCAAGACCTTCGGCGAGACCCTGAACGAGTTGAAGCGTCCCATCTACACCATCGGCACGGTTCTGGCCTTCGCTTACGTCTCCAACGCGTCGGGCCTGTCCACCACCCTGGCCCTGCTGCTGACCGGGGCCGGCGACGTCTATCCCTTCTTCGCCCCGGTCCTGGGCTGGCTGGGCGTGTTCCTGACCGGGTCGGACACCTCGTCCAACGCCCTATTCGGCGCACTCCAGGCCACCACCGCCCATCAGCTGGGACTGAGCGACATCCTGATGGTCGCCGCCAACACCACCGGCGGCGTCACCGGCAAGATGATCTCGCCCCAATCCATCGCCGTGGCCTGCGCCGCGGTCGGCCTGGTGGGTCACGAATCCAACCTGTTCCGCTTCACCTTGAAGCACAGCCTCTTCTTCGTGGCGATCATCGGCGTGATCACCACCTTACAGGCTTATGTCCTCACCTGGATGATTCCCTGACACGTCCGGGGAGCCGGAAACCGGCTCCCCGGAAAGAACCCTCCCGCATCCCCTGATGCCGGACAGACTGGCTCGGACGGAAACGTCCGGGCCTTTTTCTTTGGCGTGGCGCCATGGGACGGGGAGCGCTATAGAAGCATCATGACCACGTCGCCCCCCATCATCGGCATCACCTTGGACGCAGAGGAACCCGGCGGCTATTCACGCATGCCGTGGTACGCGCTTCGCAAGAATTACGCTGAGACCGTGACACGGGCCGGCGGCCTGCCGCTGATGCTGCCCCACGAGCCGCCTTTGGCCGGCGCCTATCTCGATCTCATGGATGGACTGGTTCTGACCGGCGGGGCCTTCGACATCGACCCGGCTCTGTTCGGCGCCGCCACCCGACACGCCAGCGTGACGCTGAAAACCGGCCGCACCCAGTTCGAGTTGGCCCTGGTGCGCGGCGCCATCGAGCGCGACATGCCCATCCTGGGGATCTGCGGCGGCCAGCAATTGCTCAACGTCGCTCTGGGCGGCACCTTGATCCAGCACATTCCCGACGAAATCAGGGGCGCCCTGGCCCACGAGCAGCCCAATTCCCGCACCGAGCCCGGCCATTGGGTCGAGATCACCTCGGGAACCCGCTTGTCCGCCATTATCGGCGAGACCCGTATTCCGGTGAACTCCGCCCACCATCAGGCGGTAGCCCAGGTGGCGCCGGGCTGCGTCGTCAACGCCATCGCTCCCGACGGGGTGATCGAGGGGATCGAGGCCACGGGAATGCGCTTTTGCATCGGGGTGCAATGGCACCCGGAATATGACATCAGCCCGGCGGATTCCGCCCTGCTCCGGGCCTTCGTGGGAGCATGCCGATGACTGGGGACAAGGACGATTTCCAGGGCCACCCGGCACCTGAGGGACAAGCAAAGCCGGAGGGTGAGCGCATCGCCAAGCGCCTGGCCCGCGCCGGGCTGTGCTCGCGCCGCGAGGCCGAACGCTGGATCGAACAGCGCCGCGTCTCGGTCAACGGCCACATGCTCGATTCCCCGGCCTGCGTGGTCGGCCCCGGCGACATCATCGTGGTCGACGGCAAGCCCCTGGCCGAGCCCGAGCGTACCCGCCTGTGGCGCCATCACAAGCGCTCCGGCCTGGTCACCACCCACAAGGATCCCGAAGGCCGCCTGACCGTCTTCGACGTCATGCCCGAGGGCATGCCGCGGGTGATCTCGGTGGGGAGGCTGGACCTCAATTCCGAGGGCTTGCTGCTGCTGACCAATGACGGAGAGCTGGCCCGCAAGCTGGAACTGCCCTCCAACGCCTGGGTACGGCGCTACCGGGTGCGCGTTCACGGTGAGGTCTCGGCCGAAGCCCTGGCGCAGTTGGACAAGGGCATCACCATCGACGGCATCGCCTATGGCTCCATCAAGGCCAGTCTGGATCGCCAGCAGGGGGCCAATGCCTGGCTGACCGTCTCCCTGCGCGAGGGCAAGAACCGCGAAATCCGTCGGGTGATGGATTACCTGGGCTGGCCGGTGACCCGGCTAATCCGCACCTCCTACGGACCGTTCCAGCTGGGCACCCTGGCGGAAGGCGCCGTCGAGGAAGTGCCTGGCAAGGTTCTGCGCGAGCAGATGGGAGAAGGCAAGGCGGTGCTGCACGCCAAGACCGAATCCAAGTCCGCCGGCGAGCGCGAGAAGGACCAGCGCGTCGCAGCCAAGGCCCGCAAGGATAAGCTGGCCGAGGACAAGCGCCTTGCCGCCGCCAAGAAGGCCAAGCCCGATGCGAATCGTCGCCGGCCGTCATAGGGGCCGCCGCCTGGAGGCACCCGAGGGAAGCGATACCCGTCCCACCGCCGACCGGGTGCGCCAGGCCCTGTTCGACATCCTGATGCATTCCGATCTGGTGGAGATGGAGGGTGCCCGCGTGGTCGACGCCTTCGCCGGGTCGGGTGCCCTGGGTCTGGAAGCCCTGTCGCGCGGCGCCGCCCATGCCTGCTTCCTGGAGCTGGCCGCCCGGCCGCTGGCCGCCATTTATGCCAACGTCAAGGCTTTGA
Organism: Magnetospirillum sp.; assembly: GCA_016195125.1. Lineage (GTDB taxonomy): Bacteria > Pseudomonadota > Alphaproteobacteria > Rhodospirillales > Magnetospirillaceae > Phaeospirillum. Next base: position 5,884 of record JACQAD010000156.1, on the reverse strand, counting down.
AGGTCGAGGCCGAGACCAAGGTCATCCGCGCCGACGCCACCAGGCCCCCGGCGGCGCCCCATGCCTGCACCCTGGCCTTCCTCGACCCGCCCTATGGCAAGGGCCTGGTCCCGCCCTGTCTGGACGGCCTCGCCGCCCAAGGCTGGCTGGCCGACGAGGCGCTGGTGGTGGTCGAGATCGCCACCGGCGAGGACTTCACCGCGCCCGCCGGATTCCATCTCGCCGATGAGCGCCCGCGAGGCGCCGCAAAGCTGGTGTTCCTGATCCATCGCCGCTAAGCGGCACCGAGGGCGTTTGTGCCCGCGCGCAAAGCGTGCTACAAGGCAATTGTTCTTGTAATGTTCGGAATGCCGTCATGAACTTCGCCCTGATCTCCGCCCTTCTGTCCCTGGCCGCCCTGGGAGGCGTGGCGCTGTTGCTGCTGCGCAAGAAGGAGGATTTGTCCGAGCGCCTGGACCGGCTGGAGCGGGTGCTCAGGGACGAGGCCCGCCAGGACCGCCGCGAGACCGCCGAGATGATCCGCACTTTCCAGGCCGATTCCGCCGCCTTCGCCGACAAGAACCATACCGAATTGCGCATTCTGGTGGAAACCAAGCTGGCCGAGTTCCGCTCCGATCAGGCCTCCCAATCCCGGAACCTGCGTGAAGAAGTGCTGGGCGGCATCAAGCAGCTGGGCGAGGGGATCGGCAAGACCGTCTCGGAACAGACCCGCGCCGTCTCGGAACATCTGGAAAAACTCCGGGGCGAGAACACCGCCAAGCTGGAACAGATGCGCCAGACCGTGGATGAGAAGCTGCAGGGCACCTTGGAAAAACGCCTGGGCGAATCCTTCAAGCTGGTCAGCGACCGCCTGGAACAGGTTCACAAGGGGCTGGGCGAGATGCAGTCGCTGGCCAGCGGCGTCGGCGACTTGAAGCGCGTTCTCACCAACGTCAAGACCCGGGGCACCTGGGGCGAGGTGCAATTGGGCAATCTGCTGGAACAGATCTTTCGCGCCGACCAGTATCTGCGCGAGGCCAATTGCCGCAAGAACAGCCTTGAGCGCGTCGACTTCGCCATCCGCCTGCCGGGCAAGGGCGATGACGAGCCCGAGGTGCTGCTGCCCATCGATTCCAAATTCCCCAACGAGGATTACGAGCGGCTGCAGATGGCGGTGGAGCGCGCCGACCCCGAAGCGGTGGAAGTGGCGGCCAAGGCCCTGGAAAGCCGGGTCAAGTCCTTCGCCCGCGACATCCGCGACAAATACATCAACCCGCCGGTCACCACCGACTTCGCCATCCTGTTCCTGCCCACCGAGGGGCTCTATGCCGAAGTGCTGCGCCGCCCCGGTCTGGTGGACATGATCCAGCGCGACTACAAGGTCATCGCCGCCGGCCCGACCACGCTGGGCGCTATTCTCAACGCCATCCAGATGGGCTTCAAGACCATGGCCATCGAGAAGCGGTCGTCCGAGGTCTGGGAAATCCTGGGCGCGGTCAAGACCGAGTTCGGCAAATACGGCGAGGTGTTGGACAAGGTGCAAAAGCAGCTGCAGGCCGCGTCGTCGAGCATCGACGCCGTCGCCGTGCGCAAACGCGCCATCGACCGCCGCTTGCGCTCGGTGGAGGCCATCGCCGATTCCGGGGTGGAAAACCTGCTGGCCCTGGGCGCCACCGCCATCGACGATACCGGCGAGGACGAGGGCTGAGATTTCGGCGGCTTGGTGTTCATCACACGGATGAACACGGATAGCCTGCTCCGCAGGCGCACGGATGGGCGCGGATCGGTTCCGGGGAGACGGCGCCGTCTCCGTCAGTCAAGGCCGATCCGTGAAAGCCGCGAAGCGGCTTATCAACGTCCGTCCGCGTCTCATAGAATCCAACCTTACCCCCGCTCGGGAAACAGCCCCTTCAGCCCTTCCGGTGAGGCGGCGCAGATGCCGCGTTCGGTGATCAATCCGGTGACCAGACGGGCCGGGGTGACGTCGAAGCCGTAATTGATGGCGGCCGAGCCATCGGGAGTGACCTGGACCTCCCGCACCACGCCGTCCTCGCTCCGACCGAAGATATGGGTCTGCTCGCGTGCCGACCGCTCCTCGATGGGGATCTCCTTGACCCCGTCGGCGACCGTCCAGTCGATGGTCGGGCTGGGCAGGCCCACATAGAAGGGCACGTTGTTGTCCTTGGCGGCCAGGGCCTTGAGATAGGTGCCGATCTTGTTGCAGACGTCGCCATTGCGGGTCGTGCGGTCGGTGCCGACGATGACGAGATCGACCATGCCGTGCTGCATGAGATGGCCGCCGGTATTGTCGGCGATCACCGTATGGGGCACGCCATGCCAATTGAGCTCGCGCGCCGTCAGGCTGGCGCCCTGGTTGCGCGGCCTGGTCTCGTCGACCCAGACATGGACGGGAATGCCGGCATCGAAGGCCTTGTAGATGGGCGCCAAAGCGGTGCCCCAATCCACCGTCGCCAGCCAGCCGGCATTGCAATGGGTCAGGATGTTGATGGTGCGGCCCTTGGCCTGGTAATGCTCGGCGATGATTTTGGCCCCATGAACGCCCAGGGCGGCGTTCTGGGCCGAATCCTCATCGCAGATTTCGGCGGCGCGCGCATAGGCGGCATCGACCCGGTCCTTGACCGCCAGCGGCTTGAGCGCCGCCACCATCTCGTCCAAGGCCCATTTGAGGTTGATGGCGGTGGGGCGGGTGGCGTGCAGCACCTCATAGGCCTTGGCCAGCCCAGCATCGGAGGCATCGTCGGCGGCGGCCAGGGCCATGCCATAGGCCGCCGTCGCCCCGATCAGCGGCGCGCCCCGGACCCACATATCCTTGATGGCCTTGGCGGCATCCTCAAGACAGGTCAGCGCCACCGTCACGAATTCATGGGGCAGCCGGGTCTGGTCGATGATCTCGACCACCCTGTCGTCGGCGCCCAGCCAGATGGTGCGGTAGGGGGTGCCGTTGATTCTCATTGAGAAGCCCTCTCAATAAATTTTAGATGCCCAGGCTCAAATTTTGTAAATTCTAATCCGCCACCATTCCCGGGCAGCTTGTAGTGAAAATACCTAGGATACAACTGACCCATGTCTTTGCTGTAGGCAATACATACATACTGGTCTGAATTTTGCCAAATTAAAACCTTATCGTCACTGCCACACTTAATATAATCCGTCCTCTTTTCTTCCTGGTTATGCCCAAGCTGGAACCCACTCGCAATAATTGACGCTGATAGAAAGAAAAAATATGCTGGACCGCAAACTCACCTTTAATATCATGACCCCGCCGCCTCGCAACCAATACTACTATAGTAATAGCGGCGCACAATAATGATCCAAAGATTGGCAATTTTAAGTCTTTTACCTCAACAACACCATTTGAGAACACAGAAATCATCACTATTAATAGAGGCGGAGCCGCAATTAGCATTATATAATACATGCTGTCAAATGAACCAGATACGTAAATCACTACCGCAAGCCCACCCACAACTGCCAGCACACAGAAAAATAGTGCCATTACAAGGAACAATGCGCCAGCGGCAGCATCTCCAGAATTTATTTCGATGTGTGTCCCACCATAGTAATTAACCGTTGCCATCGCATAAGCATAATAAAAACCATATGCTGTCGCAGTAGCTAATGCGATAACGGTCGTCTCAGCTACGCTACCAAGTTTATCACTCATTTCAGCACCCGCCCCGCCACCGCGTCCAGCTTGCCCACCACCGCCGGGTCGCGGACCTCGCCATGGGTGATGATGGCGTTGTCGAGAGCGGTGTGGCAGCCCTTGGCGCAGGGGGTGTTGCGGCCGGTGACCTTGGGGGCCACCGCCTTGACCAGGGAACGGGCGCGGTCGGCATTGCCCAGCAGCACCTTGACGATGGCATCGACGGTGACGGCGTCGTGATCGGGATGCCAGCAATCGTAATCGGTAACCATGGCGACGCTGGCGTAGCACATCTCGGCCTCGCGGGCCAATTTGGCCTCGGGCATGTTGGTCATGCCGATGACGTCGCAGCCCCATTGGCGATAGAGGTTGCTTTCGGTCAGGGTAGAGAATTGCGGGCCTTCCATCACCAGATAGGTGCCGCCGCGCACACAGACGATGCCGGCCTCCATGGCCGCCACTTCCACCAGATCGCCGAGGCGCGAGCAGGTGGGATGGGCCATGGAGACATGGGCCACCAGGCCGGTCTCGAAGAAGCTCTTGGTGCGCGCGAAGGTGCGGTCGACGAACTGATCGACGATGACGAAGGTGCCGGGCGGCAATTCCTCCTTGAGCGAGCCCACCGCCGATACCGACAGGATCTCGGTGACGCCCGCCCGCTTCATGGCGTCGATATTGGCGCGGAAGTTCAGCTCGGACGGAGGGATGCGGTGGCCACGCCCGTGGCGGGGCAGGAATACCAGTTTCTGGCCGTCCAACTCGCCGAACAGGAACTCGTCCGAAGTGGGGCCGAAGGGGCTTTCGATCCGCCGCCATTCCTTGTTGGTCAGGCCGTCGATGTCATAGACGCCCGAGCCGCCGATGATGCCGAGCACGGGAGTGGAATGTCCGTCCGCCATGGGAAACGCCCCTGTCATGAAGAAACCGTGCCGGTGGTGTTAGGGCAAAATCGCGGCGGATGCAATTGGACGAAAGCGGCCCTGGCGTTTTATGCTGCGCCCATGACCAGCGCTCAACCCAACAATCCCCTGCACGGCCTCACCCTGGAGGTCATCCTCACCGCCCTGGTGCGCCATTACGGCTGGGCCGGACTGTGCCGGCAGATCAACCTGCAATGCTTCTTCAACAAGCCCAGCATCAAATCCAGCCTGACCTTCCTGCGCAAGACCCCCTGGGCACGGCAGAAGGTGGAGGAGCTGTATCTGAAATTGCCGCCCGCACGGCCATGAGCCGGTGATTCCGAACGACGCCGAGGCACCTCATTTCGGGCGGAACTTGAGCGACAGCGAGTTGATGCAGTAGCGCAGGCCGGTGGGCGCCGGGCCGTCGTCGAAGACGTGGCCGAGATGGGAATCGCAGGCCGAGCACAGCACCTCAACCCGCCGCATGAAGTGGCTGCGGTCTTCCTCCTCGGCAATGGCATCGGGATTGGCCGCCACGGAAAAGCTGGGCCAGCCGCAGCCGGCGTCGAACTTGGCATCGGATTCGAACAATTGCTGGCCGCAGGCGACGCAATGATAGGTGCCGGGGCTCCAGGTGCGTTCATATTCCCCTGAAAACGGCCGTTCGGTGGCCTTTTGCCGGGTCACCGCGTATTGCTCGGGACTGAGCAGCGCCCGCCACTCGGCCTCGGTCCTGGTTACCTTGTCGGTCATGATCGCCTCCTGCTCTCCCTAATGTAGGGCGGCCGCCCCCAAGAAAAAAGCGCGGCCCCTTGGCAGGAGCCGCGCCCTTTCTTTCCGTCACGTCGGAGGATCAATCCTCGTGGTGACGATCCTTCTTGGCGGCGGCGCGCTCGGCTTCCAGCTGGGCCGAGATGTCCTCGCCGGTGGCCTGATCCACCTGCTTCATGGACAGCTTGACCTTGCCGCGATCGTCGAAGCCCAGAACCTTGACCTTGACCACGTCGCCCTGCTTGACCACATCGGCGGTCTTGGCGACGCGCTCGCGGGCCAACTCCGAGATGTGGACCAGGCCGTCGCGCGAACCCAGGAAGTTCACGAAGGCGCCGAAATCGACCACCTTCACGACCTTGCCGTTATAGACCACGCCCAGCTCGGGCTCGGCGACGATGCCGCGGATCCAGTCGATGGCCTTCTGGGCGGCATCGGAATCCACGGACGCCACCTTGATGGTGCCGTCGTCGTCGATGTCGATCTTGGCGCCGGTCTGCTCGCAGATCTCGCGGATGACCTTGCCGCCGGTGCCGATGACTTCGCGGATCTTCTCCTTGGGGAT